>SFPH01000034.1 GCA_004552115.1 Bacteroidales bacterium | reverse complement strand
CCCATTCCGAACAGAGAAGTTAAGCCCGATGGAGCCGATGGTACTGACCTACCAGTTGGGAGAGTAGGCGGTCGCCGTGCTTCGACGAGTCCATAATCACTTGATTGTGGACTCGTTTTTTTTGTCTTTTAGTCAGTGAAGATATCAGGCATTATGCTTATCAGTCGTCAATCGATGGGCTCCGGAACGGTATGCACCTTCGGTGCTATCCCTCCCACCGCTTTGCGGCGGGCCCCTCACCGTTCACGGAGCCACGGGCGGCTACGCCGTCCGGAGCCCAACCATTGCCGACTGAATAATATCTGATTATTTCTTACAGAATTATTCTATACCTTGAGGAAACATTTCTTCTTGTAAAGGAAGTACAGGAACAGCCATCCTGCCGCAACCGTTCCAATCTGAAGAATCAAGGAACCGACATTCTCAGGTACTATGCCAGCCAGACCTCCAAGGAAAAAATTCGAGATAGATGGGAAACTGACAATTCTCATTGCCATATAGATGGTAATCGAGTTCATTCCGATTACCTGGAAGAATAAGACTCCCTTTCGCCATCCCCGTACATCGATCAGGTAGTAGAACAATGCGAATATACCCAATGACCAGGCTCCTGCGGCCAGTACGAATGTACTTGTCCAAAGCTTTTTGTTTACAGGAAACCAGTTGTTCCAGACGATTGCGGTTACTGCCATAATTGCCGCAGCCGCCAGCATGGTCAATGTCTTTCTGTTGCCGCTGTCTTCCGACTCCTTTACGTACCGGCCGGTAAACATTCCGAGGAGTGCCGTGACAATCGCCGGAATTGTGCTCAGGATTCCTTCCGGATCATATACGCCTTTTGAAAGGATGTGGTTCGGCATTATCAGACGGTCCACATAGGAGACTATATTTCCTTCCAGAGAGAAATGGCCGGCTCCAGCAGGCGCATCGGGAGCGATGCAGAAACGCAGAAGGAGATAATATCCTATCAGGATGCCTCCTGCCACTGCCCCTTGGGTCCTCCGACCTGTGAATGTGTAGAGCAAGGCGGCGAACATCCAGGCCAGACCTATTCGTCCGAGAACGCTCGGAATCCGGCAGGTGGAAAAGTTGAAATTCAGAATCCCGCCGTATATGAGGCCCAATCCGAAGAGGATCATTGCCCGCTTTACTATGCTGAGAGTGATTGCGGCATTGCTCATGCCAATGCTGCGCTTCTTCTCGACCGAGAATGGGAATGTCATTCCCGAGATGAACAGGAAGAGGGCGAAGATTGTGTCGTGGTGGCGGAAACCGTGCCACTCCACATGAGTCATCTGGCTTGCGAGCCAGCTGTCTGCTCCGCCTGGGAATAGATTGCATATTGCCGCTATCACCCCGCTGAATCCCATGATGAAGATCATGTCAAATCCTCTTGTTGCGTCTATTGAGAGAAGACGCCCGTTGTTTTCTTCCATATTGTATAAGTTGGTCAGGTTATTATATGCAGGCTTCGGTGCGCTGCGCCGTTCATGCAAATGTAGGAAGAACTTGTGAAAAAGAGGCGGAAAGCGGGAAAAAATTGCATTTCCCGATGCTGAAATTATCTCTAATTTTTCTTCCCTGATATTTGAAATTCGAACAATAATTCCTAATATTGCAATGATGGCCGTCTGGGCCAGTCCGGGACGCTGGCTGCGTCTCGTATTTTTTGTTTAATCATTAACGGACTTGACTGTATGTGCGGGTTTGTAGGAATATTCGGGATGACCGATACCACAGTGGATTGGAGAACAAAGGCATTGAAAATGTCTGCGAAAATCAGGCATAGAGGACCAGACTGGAGCGGTGTTTATGCTTCTGACAAATGTGTTCTGGCTCATGAGCGTCTGGCTATCGTGGACCCGCTTTCCGGCGGCCAGCCGCTTTATTCCCAGGACGGGAAGAAGGTTCTTGCCGTAAACGGCGAAATTTACAATCATATTGACATAAGGAACAGATACTCAGGCCAATACGAGTTTAAGACCGGCTCGGACTGCGAGGTTATCCTGGCTCTTTACGAGAAGAAGGGCATTGACTTTCTCGAAGATCTCAACGGCATTTACGCATTTGCCCTGTATGACAGCGAGAAGGATGCCTATCTCATTGCCCGTGATCCGATAGGAGTCATTCCGCTTTATATCGGCCGCGACAAGGACGGCACCGTCTATGTCGGCAGCGAGCTCAAGGCCCTGGAGGGATTCTGCGATGAGTACGAGCCTTTCCTGCCAGGTCATTATTACTGGAGCCGGGATGGAAAAATGACTTCCTGGTACAAGCGTGACTGGTTTGAGTATGACAATGTAAAGGACAATCCCGCCGATGTGAAACAGCTCAGGGAAGCCCTCATTGCCTCTGTCAGGAGGCAGCTCATGTCGGACGTGCCTTATGGAGTTCTCCTCAGCGGCGGTCTGGATTCGTCCATCATCAGCGCCATTGCGGCACGTTTCGCCCAGAAGCGTGTCGAGGACAACAGCAGGACAACAGCCTGGTGGCCGAGGCTTCACAGCTTTGCGGTAGGTCTGAAAGGCGCTCCGGACCTGGCAAAGGCCCAGGAGATGGCGGACTGGATCGGAACTGTCCACCACGAGATCAACTACACCGTCCAGGAGGGCTTGGATGCTATCAGGGATGTGATTTATTTCATTGAAACATACGATGTTACTACCGTAAGGGCTTCTACTCCGATGTATCTTCTGGCGAGGGTTATCAAGAGCATGGGTATCAAGATGGTCCTCAGCGGAGAGGGTTCCGACGAGATTTTCGGCGGCTATCTCTATTTCCATAAGGCCCCTTCTGCCAAGGCTCTGCACGAGGAGACTGTCCGCAAGCTCGGCAAACTGTACCAGTACGATTGTCTGAGGGCCAACAAGTCTCTCGCCGCCTGGGGCGTGGAAGGCCGTGTTCCGTTCCTGGACAAGGAGTTCCTGGACGTTGCCATGAGGCTGAACCCGGAGTCGAAAATGTGCCCAGGAAAGACCGTGGAGAAGAAGATTCTGAGAGAGGCGTTCGAGGATATGCTTCCGGAGTCCGTGGCCTGGAGGCAGAAGGAGCAGTTCTCGGATGGTGTAGGCTATAACTGGATTGATTCCCTGAAGGCTATTGCCGAGTCCACTGTCTCAGACGAGCAGATGGCTCATGTTGCGGAGCGTTTCCCTATAAATCCGCCTATGAACAAGGAGGAATATTGCTACAGGACCATTTTCGAGGAGCATTTTCCGAGTGCTTCCGCAGCGCGCAGCGTGCCGAGTGTACCGAGCGTGGCCTGCTCATCAGCCGTTGCACTGGAGTGGGATGCTGCGTTCAAGAATATGAACGACCCGAGCGGAAGGGCCGTGGCAGGAGTTCACAACGAGGCTTACTGATAGGCGGGGTATTTACGCTGAGGCGTATTGAGCCGGCCGGCAGGGCCGCTAAAGTTCCCCGCTGTAGTAGAGATTCCTGACCCTGGTATAGGTTCTAACCGAACCGAAACCGCTCTCGCTGGCAATTTCAGAGTTTGTGGCCGTCGGATGTTCCTTGGAATATTCGGCGGCATATTCTATTCTTATCTTGTTGATGAACGAGTAGAAGGAGCCGTAGCTGTCTCTGAGCACTTCAGTCAGATAGGTCCTGTTAGTGCCGACCAGACTGACGAGCTGCGTCTTGCTGAATTTCGGATCGAGGAATAACTTGCCATCAATCACGACCTTGCGTATTCTCTCTTCGATATCTTTCTTAAGGCCGGCAGGGATTTCAGGCTTGCTTTCTTCCTCTGCATCATCGAAGTCGGAGATTTTGTCTGAACTCTTCTCTTCGATTATCCTGATCATCTCTTTCTCTATCAATGAGCATTTTATCCTGTGCGGATGGAGAATCACGATCAGGAGGACAAATCCGACTATCGACATCAGATTGTTGAAAATGGCGGTAATCAACTGATTCCCTACAAGAAAGACTGCTACCGCAAGGGCCCACATCAATATCGACAATATGGCAGTTCCAAGTCCGAATCTGGCCGGGAAATCCTCCTCGCTGGAATACTCCTGCTTGCTGGCCGCCCTGATTCTCTTCATCATCATGGTGAAGACAATCAGCAGGCTGACGGAAATGAAGGCTGAGTATATCAATGTCGATATCATCAGGATGCTATCATACTCACCAAGATAATTTCCCCCGTCGAGGCTGTGGAAAAAGAGGTAAAGCATCATCAGCCCCGGCAGAAGTACTATCCAGAACATTTTCTTGAACCATTGGTTCAGATTCCCGAAAAAGAAACTGCGCAATGTTATGGAAGCGAAGGCCGGTGCATACAGCACGGTAAGGCATCTGACTAGAATCCAGGCATCCAGACTGTCCGGATGTATGAGGTAGGGGATTTCGAGCAGAGGCAGCAGGTACAATATTGTCACGGATTTCCTGCTCGGATAGAAGTAATGAGAGTATTTTCCATATGGGCGGCAGGTGTGGAACCACCTGACAGCTGCGCAGAACACTGAGGTCAGAACCAGGGCGAAAGTCGATGCCCATATATATAAGTCTATGCCAGTCTGCATGTTGATTTGGTACAGTGTTGATGTAAATGATGCGAATTCAAGCTTTTGTAATTGTCCGCAGGCAATTTAGTTACTAGTGTTGCAAAATTAATCAAAATATTGTTGTTTTTCAAAATATTTCACTATCTTTGTAATCCCAAATGGTGCTATGGCCGAGCGGTTAGGCATTGGTCTGCAAAACCAAGTACAGCAGTTCGATTCTGCTTGGCACCTCTTCAAGAGGATGACAGATGACGGTCATCCTCTTTTTTTATGCGGCTCTCCGCGGTAGAAGCGGAAGTTGCCTGGCTTCTCCGTCAGTCCTGTCCCAGAATAAAATCAGGGCGGCGGAGCATACCGGAGTGCAATGACAATATGACTTACATTATCTATAAATAATGTTATATTTGCGTATCCGATAAAAAACCCATATGAATACCAGTTTTAAAATTACCCCAGACCGGGATTTTCTGCAGCATTTCCTTACAAATTGGCGCACCAAGAGTATTTCAGCGGAGATGGTGGAGCTGCTCAAAGAGAATAGCGGCAGTGACTTATATGCAGCTTACGGATACGGCAGATGGCTGTCTTTGGTTAACCCTGACGGAAACAGCTTGAAAAAAGCTGAAACTCTCCTCGCGTGGGCTGGTTCGAACGGTGTTCAAGATGCAAATGCCGCCCTGGCCATAATGAACTATGACGGACGGATTGAATCGGACGAAGCCAGGCACGATATCTACGCTTATCTGATGCAGACTTCCTATGCCGCTGGCAGCGAGCTCGCTCAATACCAAATGCTCGAGAATCTTGTTTACGGAGGGTATGGGACTCAGAAGAATCCTGCTTTGGCGGCGGATATCCTGAAAAAGCATTTGGACAAGAACCCGGGCGCTGGCCGCTCCATTGTAAGAGCGCAGCAAAAGGGGAGTTCCTTGATTCAGGGACACAGGCAGCGCGTCATCCTCCGGTACCACGCCGATGAGAGGCAGACCTGCCTTGTCCATGGCATCATCAATGGTGGCGTGCATACTGTGCAGCAGCTTCTTCCGCACCCGGTTCACCACCAGATGCAGCCGGCCGGAGCCGAACTGCCGCAGCTCCATCACGGTATGCTGCGCATCCCGCAGGGAAGAGGCATCCTGCGTGGTCACTACCACGCAGCGGTCTGCACCGCAGACTGCCAGTCGGAATCCCAGTCCCAGCCCTGCCGGTGCGTCCAGCAGACAGAAGTCAAACTGCTGCCGGATCTTTTGCAGCATCCGCCGAAAGTCCTCCTCTGTCACAGCAGGCCCCCGCATTCGCACAGGCGCCGTCAGCAGATAGAGATTGGGAATACTGGGATGCGCCACCACAGCCGCTTCCAGCGGGCAGCGGTCCAGCGCCACATCGGAGAAATCCATCAGCGCCCGGTCCGTCAGTCCCAAGGCCAGATCTAGATTTCGCAGTCCGATGTCGCAGTCCACGCACAGCACCCGCTTGCCGCTCTGGGCCAGCGCGGTGCCAACTCCGGCAGTCAGGGAGGTCTTACCGGTGCCGCCCTTGCCGGACACTACCGCGATACATTGTCCGCTCACGACACCACCTCACTTTCAAATGCCAGTATCCTTATTATAACGGATTCTTTTTGATTTTTGCAAATGGTCTGGGATATTTTTTTGGCGTTTCGGCAATTTTTTTTATAAAAATCACCCGATGGACCACCTCTGTGCCGGGGATCTGGTAGTCGGCCGTCCGCTCCACCTGTCCGCCTAAGGTCTTGATAGCCTTTTTGGCGGATTCCAGCTCCTCATCGGACTCCACGGATTTCATGGACAGGAAGTATCCGCCCGCCTTCACCAGTGGCAGGCACAACTCACACAATACGCTGAGATTCGCCACGGCCCGGGACACAGCGAAGTCAAAGCTCTGCCGGTGCTCTGCCGCGAATTCCTCCGCCCGGGCGTGAACACACTGCACGTTCCGCAATCCCAGCTCGTTGCAGACCTCCTGTAAGAAGGTGATCCGCTTGCCCAAGGAATCCAGCAGCGTCATGCGGATGGACGGCTCCAAAATTTTCAGAGGCATACCGGGAAAACCCGCACCGGTGCCTACATCCACCACGGTTTTGTCCTTGAGGTCCGCCAGCGTCAGCAGCGCGGCGCTGTCTAAAAAGTGGAGGGAAGCCACATCCTCCGGGTCCGTGATGGCGGTGAGATTCATCACCTTGTTTTTTTCCAGCAGCAGTTCTCCGAACCGCAGCAGGGAGGGGGCGGCGTCATCGCCCAGCCCCAATTCCGCCAGGCCTTTTCGCAGATGAGTTTCCATCATTTCTTCTCTTTCAGCAGATCCCGGATCTCCGTCAGCAGCTTTTCCTCATTGGAGGGCTCCGGCGGGGCGGGCTTTTCGGCAGGGGCCTCCTGCTTTTTCAGTTTGTCATGGAAGCCGTTGATGGTCTTGATCATCAGGAACACCGCAAAGGCGATAATCAGGAAATCTAAAATGGTCGCTAAAAACGCGCCGTATCGGATGGCAATTTCCGTCGAGGCGTCAATGGCGCCATCGGCTCCGGCAACAGCGGCCTTCAGCACGATCTTCCAGTTGGAAAAATCAACGCCGCCGGTGAGTACGGAGATCAGGGGCATGATGACGTCATTCACAAGGGAAGTGGAGATCTTACCGAACGCACTGCCGATGATGACGCCGACGGCCATATCCATCACATTGCCTCGGGCGATAAAGGTTTTAAACTCTCCCATGAAGCTTTTTTTCTTTTCGGGTGCGGACATAGGAAGCATCTCCTTTTGGTCGGAAAAT
>SFPH01000273.1 GCA_004552115.1 Bacteroidales bacterium | reverse complement strand
TACTTACATCCTCCTTTTTCTTTTCTTCTTCCTGTTTGCCTCAGGGCTCTCGTTCTTCCTTCTGGAGTCCATGAGGGATTCCATGATCATCGCAGCCACTTCTGCCCCTACGTTCTCGGTGAAGGTCTTCCGGTCTGTCACGGTGGCCGATGCTCCGGAAGAAACAGTCTGGGCTGTAGAGTTTCCGTCAGTTTTCCATCGGTCCTGCATCAGGTCATTGAACCTCGATGCCGACAGGCCCTTCTCGAGTTCCGAACCCTTGAATACTGAACGAGAGGTATGGTCGATGAACGTTACACCGAACACACGCCCCTCGTCGGTTCTGGAGAAGACCACATCGATTCCATTTCCGGCGAGTTTTCGCCTGAAGTCGTTCTCGGTCGGAGCCTTGTCCAGTGCGGCCTTGACGCAGCCGTTGACCCTTTGCCTTCGGCGGAAAGTGTCGTCATTGCTCCATTTATGTGACGAAACCGTCTTCTCCATATCATCCCTTGACGGAATCATGAGGTCCATTGCGGCGATGGCCGGAGAACATACCTTTCCTTCACGGTCCAGCTTCCTGAAAGACAGTTCTTTGGCAGGCGATTCATAAACCTTCACTCCAAGTGACTGCATAACCATGTACAGCTGCGGCATTGTTGTGCATCTGTACTTGAGGGCCTTCTCTATTCTGGATGTGAGGTCATGGCAGAGGTCATACTCAGCTGAGTTGCGCGGCACATCCTCCGAGCGGCCCACCTTGAACCCGTAGACACGTGACAGTTCCGTGATGATTTCGTGGCAGCGTTTATTTTCATAACGGTCGCTGATCTTGTATCCGTCGCTGTCCACACGGACCGATACCACGTGCCAGTGGATGCGGTCGGTGTCCCGGTGCTCGAATATGACCGCAGGCTGCTTCCCGTACCCAAGCTGTCCCATAAGGTCCCTTATGAAACGTAGGGTTTTCTCCCTGTCCATCCTGTCGGCCGGGGAAGGGTTGACGGAAGCATGGAAGACCACTTCCCTGGTTCTCCGTGAGCCCCGTGCGTAATCCTGCAGGACCCTGTAGGCTTCGTCCGGGTCAGACGTTCCTGCATTCCAGATTGCCACGGTCTCGCAGGTGCCCGAGTCGACCTTGCGGTCATTGTATTCGAGCACAGGCGAGAGCGAGGCGCAGGGAGGCTGTATCTTGACCACCATGGACTACTCCGGCAGATCGTCGGATTCCCTTTTCTGCTGCGGAGCGAAGCCGATGCGGTCGCAGCTGACGCGGAAGTTCCTGTACTTTGCCCCGTCCTTCTCGTTGTCCCAGATCTGGAGTTCACCGGTCACGATGACGGCTGCTCCCTTTACGAGGTGCGGTAGCATCTTTGACCTTGTCTGGAACCAGGTGCAGGGAAAGAAATGGGACTCACCGCGCGAGTCTTTCGATGCGAGTGTGAATGTCACGAACTCCGTTCCGGAGTCCGACTTGCGCAGCTGGGCGTCTTCACCCAGATAGCCGCTGATTGTGATTGTCTGCATGATATGTTTCCAGTTGAAATCCAAATAAAAATGGATCTCGATTTATTAGTTAAACATTTATATTCTTTATAATCAATATCTTAACGATATATATATTTTCATCTTCCTTTGATAGGAGTGCGTGATATCCCAACGGCCTCTTGCGGAGGTCGAGATTCAGAACCCGTAAAATATCCTCGGTAAACAAACTTTCCACAGCGGTCATCCGGTTCGGTGCCGCAAGTTCCTGTATCAGTTCACAAAGGTGAGAGGAGCAAACTGTTTTAAGCGGACTTCAAAGCCGCAACAATCATGTAGTATTCTCTCTCAGAAAGTCTGTTTACCAGACAGGATATATCTCTGTTACGCCACAGCATTGACATAAGGCTGTCGGCGTTTGAGTACGAAGTAGATACGGTTCACAAGCTTTCTTGCAACCTTGACGATGGCTTTGCTCGGAACCATCTTCTTGCAGTTGTTCAGGTAGCATAGCTGCATCGATTCATCCTTGCGGATGGCTACCCAGGCTGCCTCAATGATGTTGCTGCGCAGGATGGCATGCTTTCGGAGAGTAATGTCCCCGACACCTTCATGCTCACCGCTTGAGTGGCACATCGGGATCATACCGACGTAAGCCGCAAGTTGCTCGGCATTGGCAAA
>SFPH01000272.1 GCA_004552115.1 Bacteroidales bacterium | reverse complement strand
TCGGGGACAAGAGCCAGAAGGAGCACGACTATCTCTACTGGGAGTTCCACGAAATCAATGGCCGTCAGGCAGTGCTCAAGGGAGACTGGAAGGCCGTGAAGTACAATGTCTCCACGGGAGGACAGATCCAGCTCTACAATCTCGCGGAGGATCCTCGGGAATCCGATAATCTCGCTGCACAGTACCCGGAGAAAGTCGCTGAATTCGAGAAGATCATGTCGGAGGCCCGGGTGGATTCCGAAATCTTCCGGTTCGCCTCTCCTACATACAAGGGACAGGACTAGCCTCCCTTTACCGGGCGGACATACCGGCCGGATACAGCCTCACAGGCCTGTTTTCATACAGCCTTCCCGTCCAGACACAGGCGCAGTTGTACCTTAATCGGCAAAATTACCCAATTTTAGGTATTACAAGTAATGAAAAAATTTCTTTACTTTGCAATTGTGGCTGGACGGGATGTCATCAGGCGGGCATCAGACTCCGGAACGTGACATTGTTCCAGCCTCACAAACGAACTTGCATCAGACAATTCAAGTTTTGCGGAAGCGAAACTCAAATATATTTGCAACATGAAGAGGCTGGCAACATTGGCATTTATTGTCTTTCTGCTCTTCCCGCTCGTCTGCGGGGCTCAGAAAACCTCCGCCGTGTTCAGCATTTCCGGAATCACAATCGAGTCAGGCACAGGGGAGAAAATCCCAGGAGTCGCTGTCAATCTGGAGGATACCGGAATCTGGACCACATCCGACGACAATGGACGTTTCGTCCTCACCGATATCCGCCCCGGGACCTACAGGCTCGTGTTCTCCTGCCTCGGGTACGTGGACAGGAAACTGGACTTCACGGTGAAGGCCGACATCGGGTCGCTTACCATCAAGATGAATCAGAACTCATTGGCCCTCAATGGAGTAACCGTTACGGCAGAAAGGGACAAGGATGGTCTGAACACGTCCACGAAATTCGGAAGCAACGCCCTGGAGCATCTCCAGATGAGCAATGTAACCGACATCTCCGCCCTCCTTCCGGGAGGCAAGACGGTCAATCCGGACCTCACCTCCGACAACCGCATTTCAGTCCGCAGCGGAGGACTCGCCTACGGCAATGCCTCATTCGGGACCGCCCTTGAGGTGGACGGAGTCCGGGTCGGGAACAATGCATCCTTCGGCCAGATGACCGGCTCCGGAACAAGAAACATCTCCACCGAGAACGTCTCCTCCATCGAAGTCATCTCCGGAGTTCCGTCGGCCGAGTACGGCGACCTGGGCAGCGGAATGGTCAGGATCAATACCAAGAAAGGCCGCACCCCGCTCAATGTCACATTCTCCGTCAATCCCCGGACATATCAGGCTTCAGCATCGAAAGGCATTGATTTGCAGAAGGGAAGGGGAGTGCTGAACCTCAGTGCGGAGTGGACTCGGGCCACTGCGAAGCTCACATCCCCATACACCTCATATTCAAGGCGCGGATTCTCCCTCGCCTACAGCAATACATTCAGCAGAGTTCTCAAGTTCGAGGCCGGCTTCACCGGAAATATCGGCGGTATGAATTCGAAGAATGACCCCGACGCCTATCAGGGCACCTGGTCCAAGGTCAGGGACAATGTCTTCAGGGCCAATACCTCCCTCACCTGGCTCCTCCAGAAATCCTGGATAACCAACCTGAAATTCGACGCATCAGTCAACTGCAACGACAACCTGTCCCGGGAGCGCCTCTACAGCTCCTCCGCATCAGTCCTCCCGTCCGTGCATTCCGAGCTTGAGGGCTACTATCTCGCAGACCGGCTGCCAATGAATTATTTTGCGGATAAAGTCATTGACTCAAAGGAACTTGACTATGCCGCATCCCTCAAATACGAATGGTTCCGGAAGAATGCCGGAAGGCTCAGCAAACTCAAGGCCGGCGTGCAGTGGAAAGCCAATGGAAATGTGGGCGAAGGCGAATTCTTCACGGATCCTTCCCTTGCCTCAAACGGCTATAGGCCAAGGCCTTACAGTCAGTATCCATTCATGCACAACCTGGCCGTCTATGCCGAGGAGGACTTCACATTCCCGGTAGGCAGGACAACATTGGAGCTCTCCGCCGGACTCAGGCTCGAGAACCTTTTCGTGAAAGACACCGAGTACAGGAATGTCAGCAGCCTCTCCCCGAGGTTCAATTTCAAG
>SFPH01000271.1 GCA_004552115.1 Bacteroidales bacterium | reverse complement strand
TGGCTTTGAAGGGCTTGAGGGCAAGCGTGTGGGTCTTGTGACAAATCCGAGCGGGGTGGACCGCAACCTCCGTTCCACAATCGACATACTCAATGAGGCTGAGAATGTCAATCTCGTTGCCCTTTTCGGCCCTGAGCACGGTGTCCGCGGCGATGCCTATGCCGGTGACACCGTGGACGATTCGGTGGACGCTGCAACGGGCATAAAGGTTTATTCCATCTACGGAAAGTATCGCGAGCCTTCTCAGGAAATGCTGGAAGGCATCGACATAATGGTTTATGACATCCAGGATGTCGGGACCAGGTCCTACACTTTCATCAGCACTCTCGGCCTGGTGATGCGGGCCTGTGCGAAGAAAGGTATCGGGGTGATGGTTCTGGACAGGCCCAATCCATTGGGAGGCAATAAGATAGAGGGTTGTTTAGTGGAGCCGGGCTTCTTCTCTTTCGTGAGCGAGTTCCGGATTCCGTATATATACGGGCTGACTGTCGGCGAGCTGGCCATTCTCATCAATGAGGAAGGCCTGAACTGCGGGCAGAAGGGCAATGAGGAGCATCTCAGATGCAGCCTGACCGTGATTCCGATGGAGGGCTGGACCCGGGACATGACATATCTGGAAACCGGATTGCCGTGGGTTCTCCCGTCTCCGAACATTCCGTATCCGCAGTCGGCCATCAATTATCCATGCTCGGGAATTGCAGGCGAGTTCTTCAATTATCTCAATGTCGGTGTGGGCTACACTTTCCCGTTCGCCGCATTCGCCGCCCAGTGGATTGACGCGACGAGGCTCAAGGCCGAGCTGGACAGCTACGCTCTCCCGGGCGTGGCATTCAGGGAGGTCCACTACAAGCCTATAGCCGGGAGCAGCCAGGGGAAGCTGGTCCACGGAGTTCAGTTTTATTTTACTGATTATGAGAAGGCTGAGATTTCAATGACCCAGTTTTACGTGATGCAGGCGGTACACAGGCTGTATCCGGAACACAATCCTTTCATGATCACTCCGTCCCGCAATGAAATGTTCGACAAGATTTGTGGTACGGATTATGTAAGAAGGACATTTTCAAAACGTCTTATGGCCTGCGACATAGCGGACCGATGGCGGGGGGACGCTGAAGAATTCAGGCTCATGGCGCGACGTTATTACATCTATCAGTAATCTAAAACTTTTGTGATTATGAGAGGGTTAGCAAAATTCTTGATGGCATTGACCGCAGCTGCGGCAATGATTTCATCCCCAGTCTATATGGATGCTCAGACACGCAGGTCCACCACGACCACCTCGCAGAGAGGTTCGACCGGATCTTCATCTTCTTCAAGGTCAAGTTCCTCACGCTCGTCTTCAAGTTCTGCATCCACGAGATCCTCAGGTTCGACCTCTACACGTTCCGGCGGCTCTGCCTTGAGGTCGTCCAGCTCGACTTCATCGAGGCCATCAGCGACGGTTTTCAGACCTTCATCAGGGTCGACGACCACATCCAGGCCTTCAGCCACCACGCAGACCCGTTCCACTTCTTCACAGAACAGATCCGCCACAACCCAGAGCCGGTCAACTTCCACCCAGAGCCGTTCAACCGCGACTCAGACTGGTTCTGCCACCCAGAACCGTACCGTGACAGGACGTTCCTCGGCGACTACCTCCCGTTCAACAGGAAGTACAACCCGTTCAACAGGAAGTACAACCCGCTCATCGGCAACGGCCTCCCGTCCTGCTGCCAGCCGTCCTTCCGGTTCCACACAGGTAAGAGGCGCATCATCAAGGCGTACTTCTTCCGGCACCGGTACCAGAGTTGCACAGCCAATCAACAGAGGCGGTTCCTCAGCCGCAATGCCACAGCAGAGGCCTTCTGCTGGCAGTGCGGCCCGCAGCAATGTCACCAGGGGAGGAGGACTTTCCACGGTGACAAGCGAGATGCGCACGAGACCTTCCTCCGCCCAGTCTTCGCGGCAGCCGGCCGTCAGGGGAGGCATGTCGGATGACTTCAGGATTGACAACCATGACGTTTACAGGGTACCTCCGCGCGAGAGGGATTTCATACACTATGACAGACCTGGACATTTCTTCGACCGCCACAGCCCGCATTGCTTCGGCTTCAGGGTTCAGGTGCTCCCTCCTCACCACGTGCACAGGACATTCTTCGGCATTGACTATTATATCTGCGACAATGTCTACTACCGTCATTATCACGGACATTACATCGTCTGCCGCCCGCCTTTCGGAGTTGTCATAGACAGGGCCATCAGGGATCTGGCATTCGCCACGGTGAGATTCGCCTACTATTCCAATGTCTACAATACATACAGGGCCATTGACGAGAACAACCGCTACATCGACCAGCAGAACAGGATCATTGCCCAGAACAATGCGACAATCCTTGCGCAGAACAATGCGATTGCAATGAACCCGGCATTGGCAAGGTCCTCATACGACGTCGCGAACAGACTCGGACTCGTCCAGAGCTATGCGTATGCCGACAAGGAATACTACTACGAGGATGGAGTATTCTATATCATCAATGCAGGCGGACAGTATCAGACCATCGTCCCTCCGGCCGGAGCTCTCGTGGAGACTCTTCCGGATGACTACGAGATCATTACCCTGGACGGCATCGAGTACTACAGGGTTGACGATACGGTCTACAGGCTGACCCTCGTGCAGGGCAATCCTTACCTCGAGGTCCTCGGCCAGATGTACGGTTCACTTTCAAGGAAGTATGATTACTACAATTAATGATTTAAGCAAATGATAGGAGTCGTTGACTCCGGATCAGGCGGGTTGTCCGTTTTGAAGGAGATGACCCGCCTTCTTCCTGGAGAGAAATATCTGTATTACTCTGACAATGCCTGGTGTCCTTACGGGGAGAAGACCAGGGAATTCATTATTGAAAGAATGAGGGCTGTCACGGACTTTCTGCTCGGGAAGGGAGCCGATATAATCGTGGTGGCCTGCAATACGGCTACTTCGGCGGCGATTTCCACATTGAGGGAGGAGTACTCCGACGAGTCTTCAGAACAATGCAGGGATCGGGTTCTCCGGCTGACAGGCGGACGCCGTGACCATATCCGTTTCATCGGGATGGAGCCTGCAGTGAAACCTGCCGCTCTCGGCACCAGGACCGGCGTAATCGGAGTTCTGGCCACGGCAGGGACGCTCAAAGGCTCAAAATATCTGACTTCCAAGGGCAATGTCGAGGACAATGTCAAGGTGGTTGAACACGTGGGCAGCGGCTTCGTGGAACTTGTGGAAAGCGGCAGGCTTGAAGGGCCCGAGGTCGAGAAGACCGTTTCGGAAAGTCTTCAGCCATTGCTCCGGGCGGGGGCTGACATCATTGTCCTGGGCTGTACCCACTATCCTTTCCTGCTTCCGGTGATGGAGAAGATTGCCGGGCCTTCGGTCAGGTTCATCGACCCGGCTCCGGCGGTAGCCCGCCATCTGGCGGATGTGATGAAAGAGGACGGCCTCCTTTCCGGGAAACCGTCCGCTGATATCTCATTGTCAGGAAGACCTGACGTAAGTCTTTTCTCTTCAGGCGACGATGCCTGTCTCAGGAGCCTTTTTGAACTGGCTATCTGCCTGGAGGCGGGCCCATCGGACCGCGTCCGGGACCTCCTGGACCACCGGGACCGCCCATAGGGCCGCCCATCCGGCTCCTGCCCATCGTGCCGAATCTCCAGGTCAGCGAGAGAATCACATAGCGGCCGAGGGTATTGTTCCAGGTCTCTGTGCTTGGTGATTTCCACGTTGAGGATGTATTCGTCATCCTGAGGAGTCGTGTATCCGCGGTACCAGTTGTAGTTGAAGTCAGACACGAGGCCGACGCCTCCAGGTATTGTCCAGTTCATGGATGCGGACACCTGGTTGCTCCATGTCATCTTGGTGTTTACCGAGTTCATCGTGTACCAGGACTTGTTAATACGTGTTCTGCCGCTGGCTGTGAGCTCCACGAAATCATTGCGGTATGTGGCTCTAAGCCTTTCCATGACATTCATTGTCCGGATTCTGTTGGTGGTGAAGTAATCACTTTCACCGAGGTCGGGGAAATCCTGATGGAAGAGCTCGTAGTCGAAGTTCGTGCCGTCATAGTACTTGCCTGTGTCGAATGAGTTCTTGCCTACGTAAGAGGATGAGGCTGACCAGCTTCCGCTCAGCATATTGGAAATGCTGAAGTTGGATTTGGCTATAGGAGCGTTGAAGAATGTCCTGAGGGCTGCGTTTCCGGAGGTCGGACCGTTGACCGGAAGGGAGAA
>SFPH01000270.1 GCA_004552115.1 Bacteroidales bacterium | reverse complement strand
TGAAGCAGGCCATCCTGCTCTTCGCCCGCGAGATGTTCGGCCCTGATACACAGATCCGCATGAGGCCGTCATACTTCCCGTTCACCGAGCCGTCCGCAGAGGTGGACGTAAGCTGCAACATCTGCAAGGGCAAGGGTTGCAACATCTGCAAGGGAACCGGATGGCTCGAAATTCTCGGCTGCGGAATGGTGGACCCGAATGTGCTCGAAGCCTCCGGAATTGACAGCAAGAAATACTCCGGATTCGCATTCGGAATGGGTATTGAGCGCATTGCAATGCTGAAGTGGCAGGTCAACGACCTGCGTCACTACTTCGAGAATGACATGCGCTTCCTCAGGGAGTTCTCTTCCTGCGTTGAGGTATAGCCTGCTTTCTCAGATTATTGGATTTCTCAGCGGGATTTCTCGATGATGTTCCTGGCCAGGGTGTTGGAACACAGGAATTCGCGGAGCTGAGGACATTCGGCGGAGAGGATTGAATGGCGGTCGCCCTGCCAGATGATTTCCCCCTTGTAGAGGAAGCCGATATTGTCCCCGATTTCCATAATCGAGTTCAGGTCGTGGGTATTCATTATCGTGGTAATGCCCAGCTCCTTGGTAAGCGAACTGATAAGGTGGTCGATAACGATGGCCGTTTCCGGGTCAAGTCCGGAATTGGGCTCGTCACAGAACAGAAAGGTCGGATTCAGGGCTATGGCTCTTGCGATTCCGACCCTTTTTTGCATTCCGCCGGAGAGCTCGTCAGGATATTTGTCCTCGCTGTCCTTGACATTGACCTTGTCCAGAAGATATCTGGCGCGCTCTTCCTTCTCGGCCCTGCTCCAGTCTGTAAGGAAATCCATCGGGAACATCACGTTGCCGAGGACGGTGCGGAAATCGAAAAGGGCGCTGCCCTGGAAAAGCATCCCGATCTTCTGGTGAAGCATCTTCTTCTCCTCCCGGTTCATCCCTGTCATCTCCCTGTCACCGTACCATACCTCGCCGGAATCAGGCTCAACCAGGCCGGAAATGATGTTCATCAATACCGTCTTGCCGGAGCCGCTCGCCCCGATGAGCATATTGCACTTCCCCGGCTCGAAATTCATATTTATATCTTTCAGGACCGTTTTCTCCCCGAAACTCTTCCTGACATCCTTCACTCTGATCATATTCTGTTCATCTTGAAATCAATACAACATCAGATGGGTCATAATGAGGTCCGACATCAATATGAGGATGCTGGCGGCGACAATGGCCTTGGTGCTGGACTTGCCGACACCGAGGGAGCCATCCTTGGCATTGAAGCCGTGATAGGCCGCCACGGACGAGATTATGAAGCAGAACACCGATGTCTTGATGCAGCTGTAAACCATATAAAATCCTGTAAAACAGAATCTTAAGCCATCCATATACTTGACGAAGGGGATAATCTCCGTCAGCCAGGTCACAAGTCCGCCGCCGATAAGGCCCAGGGCGAAGCTCATAAGGCAGAGCAGCGGGCTGACCAGTGTCGCGGCAATGATTTTCGGCCTTGCCACGAAGGAGGCGCTGTTGATGCCCATCATCTCGATGGCATCCAGCTGCTGGGTAATCCTCATGCTGCCGATTTCAGAGGCAATGCTGGAGCCCATCTTGCCCGCCAGAATCAATGCCACCATCGTCGAGCTGAACTCCAGTATCATGCTCTCCCGGACCATATAGCCTATGAGCATCTTGTCCAGAATCGGATTGGACATATTCGAGGCCGTCTGGATGACCAGAACACCGCCCATGAACAGGGAAATCACCCCGACAATGACAATGGACGACAGGATCAGCCTGTCGATTTCCTCGATGACCTGCCTGCGGATCATCTTCCTGCTGTCCGGCTTGCGGAACACCTGCCTCAGGAAAATGCAGTACTTCCCTATTGAACTGAAAATATTAGCTGCCATACTCTTCCGATATTATCTTCCCGCCCGGCGGTTTCTCCCCATATTGCGGAATTACGCCACATTTGGAAGAATCTTAAATATTCCAATGCGAATTTTAAATTTTCCGGACGGAATCACGGCCTAAATTTATGAAAAATCTCAAAATTATGCTAATCAACATCAATTGTGCGAAATGTTCCGGCATCCAGGCGGTGCCGGTGACAGTGGAGGTGGACATAAGCAGCGGCATCGGAATCCATCTGGTGGGCCTGGCCGACATTGCCGT
>SFPH01000033.1 GCA_004552115.1 Bacteroidales bacterium | reverse complement strand
GCATATCTTCGTCTATGACCTCTCCGATTTTTGCACAATTCAAGTCCCACTTCTCAAATATCTTCTCGACCGTTTCTTCCAGTTCCTTTACTCTTTTCTGCAGTTCCTCCAATTCCTGCTCTTTCATCCCTACAATGGATATGCAGCCTTTCCTTATATTCTCCAATTCCGTTTTTGATTCCGAAAGTTCATTGTTCAAAAGGACGTAAATGTGGCGCATCCTCTCTTTCTCGGTGCGGTTCCTCTTTTTTGTACTCCAAATATACCATACCACATAAATACCTAATACTATGACGACAGAAATTATCAGATAGACAGCAAACAAGGTTTTCTGTTCCCTTAACTTGCTGGCATCAGCTAATCTCCTCATCCTGTTGTAGTCGTATAAAGATTTTGCCTGTATTACTGCCTCTGCCTGGCTCCTTGACAAGATATCGTCCATGGCTTTCTCGCTCAATAAGGAGTACTTGCTTATGGAGTCGATGTCCATCCATGTCAATGTCCATCTGCCTGTTCCGGCCCCGGCATAGAGGGAGAGATTCCCGATTATAGGGAAAATCGCTCCGGCAGTCAATGACTTGATGGCCAATCTGTCCTGCCCTTTTCCCCAGAACTCGGAACCGTCGGGGACAGTACCGTCGGAGAGACAGTTATAGGAGCTTTCAGCCTTGGCGAAATTCGAGCTTCCCCTGATGTATCCGCCCCAGCCATTGTACTGTGCCGCCAGCATCAGGCTTCCTGCAAGATGCGGGAATGAGGCTGATGCAATGATGCTGAAATTCAATTTCCTGCCGTCTTTTTCCGGCTTCACGGCATTCGTGATGCTGCCGGCATTGCCGTCCGTAAGGATGTAGATGATTTCAGCATTTTCACCGGCTCCGGTGACATTGGCCTGCATTGCCGGGAGCTTCGGTATTTCCGCAGCGAAAGGCTCTGTGTATGATGACCTGGAGAAACGCTCCGTGATGATCCGGTAAGTATCTTTCTGCCATGGGGTCATTGACCTGGATTTCAGCCTCTTGCCTGTCTCCACGAATCTTCCGATAAGGGATTTTGCCTTGTCGGAACTGACTGCGGCGCCTTCCGACAATGATTTCTTCAGCATCAGGCAGCTGTCGCAGAGGGCAGCATATGTCTTCAGTTCCCCTTCAATGTCCTGGGCTGCCGAATTGTCCGGGCAGAGGAGGAAGATGAAGAGGAAAGCAAGAAGATATGTTGCCGCTGTTTTCAATAATTGCCGTTTTATAGCAAAATTAACCTATTTTTGGAATTTTCCTAAATAATAAGCATAAGATTCGCTATATTTGAATGCTCAAATGCTTTTGATTTATGTACGGACCGTCAGGCTTTTTCGCTGACATACCCGAGGATGACAGCATTGTCTCCGGTGATCTGGAACTGTTCCGGGATTCCCCGGAGGGCTTCACTGTACTCTACCGTTGCCAGAGGTCCGGACGTTTTTTCATCTACAAGGCGTTGAAGCCGGGCTATCGCGGTCTCCGGATTTACGAGGATATGCTCCGCAAGGATTTTGAGATAGGTTTCTCCCTCCAGCATCCGAATGTCTGCCAGTATTTCGCTTTCGTCAACCATCCTTCTGCCGGCAATTGCATCGTGATGGAGTGGATAGACGGTGAAGATCTGGGTCATTTTCTGGAAAGGAATGGCAGACTGTCTATTGAAGTGACCGACAGGATATTGGCGGGAATCTGCGACGCCCTTGCGTATATTCACCGCAAGCAGGTGATTCACAGGGATTTGAAGCCTGAGAACATAATGGTGACCTTCAATGGTCTCCATCCCAAGCTGATTGATTTCGGGCTCTCTGATGCCGATTCCTTCGCAGTGCTGAAAGTGGCTGCAGGGACTCAGTACTATGCATCTCCGGAGCTTCTTGCCGGCGACAATGTGGACAATCGTACCGATATCTGGTCCCTTGGCATCATCATGCAGGGCCTGGGCCGCCGATATCGCCATATTGCTGCAAGATGTCTCAGACGGAATCCTGCCCAAAGATATCCCGATGCCGAGGCCATCTCAGCTGATATTGCCGGCCTTGGCAAGGGCAGGGGAGCGTGGCTCGGCATCACGGCGGCGGTTCTGATTCTTGCGATTGCCGGCTTTCTTGTACGGGAACGCTTTCCCGGAGTGGCTGATACTGCCGTTCATCAGGCTGATTCGCTGGCCCATGATGATGGCGTCGATGCTGCTGTCAATGTCGGGATGGCATCCGCTGCCGAGGACGCTGCCGGTCATGTGTCAAAGATTTCCTCCGAAGCCGCATCTTCCAGTTCTTCAGCCGGTCCTGCCTCCACCAATGCCGGAGTTACCAAGCCTTCCGGTCCTTCTGCCGGCGAGAACCGCACATCCCTCGACTCCACCGCACTTGACGCCCTTTTCCGCGAGGCTGCTGATGAACTCGGAGTGGGGGAGTGAAAGTTCCGAGGCCCTGAATCCCTCCACCATGTTCGTGCTGTGGCCGGCAGCGCTATGTGGTGCCGGCCGGGACGGTGAATGAGAATGTCTCCGATGTCTTGGTCTCAATGCCGTTGCTGATGCTGGCCTTGCAGTAATAGGTGACACCCGGTTCGAGGCCGTAGAAGATGCTGCTGAACGAAGTTCCCTCCACATCACAGACTGTTTCGAGCATCTCGTCCGCTGTGTAGCCGAGATGGATCAATGCCTTCTTTACCAATGCCGCATCTCCTTTGAGGCTGACTGTTATGCGGGTTTCATATTTCCCGGCCTTGATTTCAACGCTTTCTATTTCTGTCGTGAATTCCACCGGCTCCGGTTCCGGCTCAGTGCCGCCCGAACTCGCTGTCCGAACCGCTTCCGGAACCACCCTCCGACCCACTTCCGGACCCGTCATTAGACCCGCTTCCGGGCTCACTTCCGGGGTCTTCTCCCGAGCCGCTGCCCGGCTCATTTCCTGATCCGTCTTCTCCTGTCCCGCTTCCCGGTTCACTCCCTGAGCCGCCGCCCGGTTCACTTCCCGAGCCGCTTCCCGAACCGCTTCCGTCATTGCCAGATCCGCTTCCGGACCCGCCATCTGTCCCGCTGCCCGAACCGCCATCTGACCCACCGTCCGATCCGCTGCCTGAACCATTGCCGCCATCGGCGGGCTCCTCCGCCGTAAGGAAAGACCCCAGACCGGAGTCAACCTCGTTCCTGCCGTTGGAAATGAATGCCTTGAAATAATATGCAGTAGCCGCATCCAGCCCGTCCAGGCCGAGGATAATGCTCATTCCCTCGACCCTTCCCGTCATCCTGGTCAATGCAGACCTGTCCTTGCCGATGTAGAAGCCGCATTCCAGGCTCCCCGAAGGCTCCGCCTTAAGGTCCGAGACCAGTACGGCCGTATGTACATCCGGCATCGAGGTGATGCTGACAAATTCCGGGGCGTTGTTCTCCGGGCATTCCGCATCAGTGCAGGCCAGCCCGGAAAAGAGCATTGAAATCAATGCGGATATGTAGAGCAATCTTTTCATAAGCAATTCATTTTCAATTCCATCCTTCATCCAGCTCCCCGCCGATCTCAATCTTGATCTTATCCGGGTTTCCGCTCATTGTTACATTGAAAGTATGCCTCACCCCGGTCTTGAAGGTGAATCTGGACTCGATCAGGTAGGAAACCCCGCAGCACACAATCTCTATCAGCGGCATCTTGGACTCTATCATCTGCGGGACTATTATCGCAGAGTAGCTGGCAGCATTGTCCCTGCGGGCGATTATGCTGCCTGCCGAGGCTCGCGGATTCTTCACCACGTCCCCGGACGAAAGGTCAATCACCGCCCTTGTCACGGTATTGTGGATATATACGGTGACGTCATCCGGAATGTCCCCTTTGAAATCTTCTCCCTTCACAAGGTTGATTCTCAGGCAGCTCATGAGATGGCTGAAGGCCAGTCTGACTGCCCCGTCATCCTTTGTGAGACCCTTGGCCGTGGCATAGAGGAAATCGCTTGCCTCGTATCCGGCCGGAGCCTTTCCGTCCCCTTCATCATTCTGGTTCGCCTGCACGCTGAAATCCAGCTTGTCAACTGACTCCGGCCTCAGGAAAGGATAATAGGCGAATACATCGTAAAGCCCTTCATCCCAGTAGATTACAGGATCAGCTGTCCAATTGCGGCCATCGAAGATGACCGGGTTGTTGTTCTTGTAGTTGCCTCCGAGCTGGAGAGGGACAGGCTTCCCGTCCTCATATCCGGAAATATACACGCCGATGGTGTCCCCGGCCTCAAATCCTGTTTCGGTGGCCCTAGTGGAAGGATGTGCCGCTTCGAACCGCATCACGTCCGTGCTGTCAATACAGCTCTCCACCTTGGCGCAACCCATTGCAATGCCGGCAATCGCCAGAATACTTATAAATCTCCCTTCCATCATCTCAGTTCCTTTAAAGAGCCCATAAATACAGGTTCATGCCCGGACAATGTCCCCGGAGCATCAGGGGAGTATCCGGACCTTGTCAATATGCCTGCCGCATTGGAGGAGGCAGCATCCGGAGAATCATTTTTCACAAAATCCTCGAAACTGTATTCCTCGCCGGCATAAAGCATTATCCTCTTCACGATTGACTCGCGGCTGACGGTGTTGTAGTATGGAATCCCGTTGTCCATGCAGCTGGTCTGCTCAGAGCGGAAAACCCCTCTGCTGTGCAGATAACCGCCCTCGAATATATCCACAATGCTCTTGTACTTCTCGTGGAATATGAGATGTTTCCATGGCACCTCGCTCATTTTTCCGGAGAGGGAGAGGTTCTCGTACCAGCCATTGTTCTTGGCGACATTGAACTCGGCATCGTGCGGGTCGGTACAGTAGCAGGCGTCAATGAAGCTGTTGTGGATTACTGCCTCGTCGCCGAGTTTGCCGAAACCGTGCCCGCCGGCCTCATGCTGGATTGTCCCGCGGAAATCATCAGGGTAGGAGTAATTCCTTACTGGGCAATAGGATATTGCGAAGCCCTCCTCCCAAAGATAGGTCATTCCACCATAGACGTTCGTGTTCGGGACCATCACCACCAGTGTCTTGTCGATGTCGATGCCCGGGATGTGCTCCTCGACATAGCTGATAATTTGCCTGAAGTCGCTCTCTCCGTTGCGGGCTCCGAGGGAGCTGCCGCCCTTTGAGGATGTATTGAACTTGTTGTCAATGATGGTGTTGACTCCGCCGACACCTGATTCCGGGGAAAGGGAAATCGCCATTGTGGCATTGAAATAATCCTTGTATGTACGGTAAGGTTCAATGTTGAAGAAATGCTCATATGCCTTTTTGAGGCGTGATTCCAGTGTGCCCTTGCTGATTTCCCCGGCATCGAAGCCGTCCCCGAGGAATACTATGTCGATTCCCTTGCCTCTGGATGCCCTCTGGAGGCTGATAAACTCGTCTTCTGCATATTCGCAGTCATATTGGGAGACAGTGCAGCTGACCCTGTAGTCATTGCAGAGGAATACTGCTTCGCCTGTCCTGTTTCCGCTGCCCCGGGGCATTTCGGAAACCGTCAGGGTCACTTCGGTCTTGCCATTGCCCTCTGTCCGGTCAAGGCGGACCCAGTCCGGACAGCTCTCCACACTCCACTCCCCGTCGGCATCAATGATGAGCGTCCTTCTCGTCAGGCTGTTCAATGTGCTGACAGTATGCGGGCTTACAGACAGGTCTCCGCCCACGGTAATTCTATAGAACTCCCTCCAGCCGTCGGTTGTCTGGTATTGCTGCAGGGCTGATTCCGGGACCTCAAGGGTGCATACCCCTGATTCCGTGAAAAAGGCCCCGGAAAGGACTTTCGGAGGAATTGTGCCCTTGCACACTATTCTGCGGATCTTCGAACAGCCATTGAATGCATTTTCCCCTATGCACTCAACGCCATCCTCGAAAATCAGGGCCTCAAGACCCATGCAATCCTGAAATGCCGATGCTCCTATGTTCTGGACATTCTTGCCGAAGGTCAATGTCCCGGACAATTTGGTATTATGACAGAATGCATTTTCTCCTATCTGCATGAGGGTGGCCGGAAGGTTGAGGGTGCCGGAAAAATTGCAGCCGTAGAATGCATTGTCGCCGATGAATTCAAGGTTTTTCGGCAGGCGGAGTTCGCCCTGGAATGCTCTACGAAAGAAGGCATTATCTCCGACTGATTCTATTCCATCGTGGAGAACCAGGATTCCGTGTTTGCTGCCACCATTCCCCGAAAAGAAATACTCATTGAGCCTGGTTATGCCCTGGGGAATCACAAGGTCACCGCTTAAATTGTCGCATCCATAGAAAGCACTGTTTCCGATTTCTTCAAGATGGGTTGGAAGGACCAGTGTCCCGAATAAGTTTGAGCAACCGGTGAAGGCTTCATTGCCAATGGTTTTCAGACCCTCGGGCAACTTAAGCTCGCAATAGAACGGGCAGTGTGAAAAGGCTGCAAGTCCAATGTGCTCCAATGTGGAAGGCAGACTGAGTTCTCCGGAGAAATTGCAGTTTGCGAATGCCCAATCATCTATTCTTGTCACACCCTCAGGGATAATTATGGAACCTGACAGGCTCCTGCATCCGTCAAAGGCACAAGATCCTATTTCCTTCAGCCTTTTTGGCAGGATAATCTTCACCAATGACTTGTGAAATCGCATTGCCCAATCAGGCAATATGTCGTCATAAGATGCATTATATCCCGAAGTTTCACTACATGCGTCACTTCCCGGCCCCGCCACAATCACCGCCTCTGCCAGATTAAGCGCCGTGAGCTTGGTCATGACAGTACGCATCACCCCGAAATCCTTCCCGTTGATCTTTCCCGTGACCTTGAGGTTCTTGACCTGCGCAGGGTCCTTGCCCTCAGCCTTCAGGCATTCCTCCAATGTCCCTGCCTCTTCCACATTGATGATGATATACTCCTTTGCCTCGGCATCGTGCGTGATTGTGTCCTCCTCCCATGCTGTGATGCTCTCGTCCGCCATGCTGAACTCATATTCGCCGGTGTCGCTGCGCTTGCTCACAGTTATGGTGAAATTATGCTGGTGGGCCTGGTAGTACGTAAAATCCTCCTCCTTCCTGAAATAGTAGGATACGCCATCTATTGTTATGGAAATCAATGTCTTGCCGCTTTCTACAGTCTGCGGCACCACTATTGCCCTGAACTCGTCGCCTACCTTCAGCGGAATGGTTCCGGCCACGGTCGGATCGCCCACGGCCCTGACTTCTCCTGTCCTCAGGTCGATGACGGACCTGCGGGTGGTATTTGTGACCACTACCTGCTTCTGTGCCGCTGACCATTCCCCGTCAGTGAATCCCAGACCCTTGTTCAGACGCACTTTCACGCAGGCCATCCTGTGCCTGAAGCCGAGCCTGATGGCAGAGGAGGTGGGAGCAATGTCCGAGGCCTTCCCCCAGAGGAAGTCGCTGGCCTCATAACCTCCCGGCTTGCCGTATTCCGCCGCCTTTCTCTGGTCGCTCTCCAGCTCGAATGAGTAGTTGTCCACGTCAGAAGGAGAACCGAAAGGATAGTATCCATAAATGTCGATGTGGGTATGCCCGTCCTTCCAGTAGATGTCGTAGGCGGACTTCCACCTGTTGGAACCGGCGTCGTAGGTATGCATGACATTGTCGGCCCTGTTCCCTGTATTGAGCAGTTCGCCGGGTCTGTCACCGTCATAGTCGACCACATAGATACCCACGATATCCTTGTCGCAGAATCCGGAGTCATCCACCCTTGTGGTGATGTCTCCGGCAATGCTGATAAGTCCGGCTGAATCATCTGCAGGCCCTGTGGCCTCCCTGCCCGTGCAGGAGATGACCAGTGCCGGCATGATTGCCAGGAAGTATTTTGCGAATTTTATCATAAGCCTGTCAATAATTTCAATCCACATTGCCTCCGTAGTCGATTCCGAGGTCTTCCCAGCTGTCGATCCCGAGGTTCACCCCGTCTCCCAGTTCATCCACGGTGATGGTGCAGGCGTACAGTTTCCCGGGCTCGAAGGTGACATCCATGCCCAGGTGGCAGCTTTTCCCTCCGACTGTCATATTGATTACATCCCATCCCGTAACCTTCTGAGGGACAATCATTGCCTTCCATCCGGACTCCGTCCTGAGAGGGATGATTCTCTGCATCTCTCCTGCAGCTGCGGGTGTCCCGGAAACGAGGTCGATTTCCGCGGCTGTCCTCAGCCCGACAATGCTGATGCTTATTCCCTCTGCCTCAAGCCTCTCCTCCGTGTAACCTGCGCCGGGGAGGACGGTGATGCAGAACCTGCTCATCAGGCTGCGTGCCGTTATTTTCACGGTTTCTGCGGTCGGCTCCACATTGAGGATTTTTCCGTAGAGGAACTCCGAGGCATGGTAATTCTCCTCAGTATCCTGGCTGGTCCGGGTCTCGAAAACAAGTTTTCCGGCATCCTCCAGGTTCTCCCTGTATGGGCAGTAGCAGTACAGATCTGCCGGTGTGACATCGTCCATCCAGAGTGTCTGCCGCTCTGAAGACCAGGAACTGCCATTGTATTTGAATCCGGCATTGTCCACGCAGTTGCCCGCCGAGGCCATTTCTCCGGCAGGCCAGACTGCATACAGGCCCATCCTGTCCCCCTTCCTGAAACTGTATTCGGATGTGTCCCCATCGATGACGGCATCGATGAGGATAGGCATTCTGTCCCCGTCAGGTACACTGCAGGAGGAAAGTATCGCTGCGGATATGAACAGATGCCAAAATCTCATTTTATTCTACAGTTATGCTGCATATTCCGCCCTCGCTCCCTGCAATGTATGCAGGAGTGTATTCCCCGTTGCGCAGGATCCTCTGGATCATGAGGGGATAGCCGGTCATGATGAATTGACGCTCGAACTCGTCGCCCTCCATAAGCTTGGAATTATGCTGTTCAATGACCCGGAATCTGCCCTCGCCCAGATATTTCAGCCTGACTGTCCTGTTCGGCATCCAGGTGATGGTGACAAGCTGTCCCGCCTCGATGTCGGATATGTTCAGGCATTCGGCCGAGAAGAATCTGGAAGTGAATGAAGTGTTGTTCTTCAGGTCGTTGCAGAATGTTATGAAATCCTTGTGCCCCACGTATTTGCAGAGAATGTCAAGAGTGGTGCTCCTCGGAACCGTAGTCGCAGGTACATAGTCCCAGATGCGCTTGAGGGTCGAAATCGAGATGTACTTGCCTGTCTTTTCCAGAATAAGGTATGAGAGTGTCTCGAAGTCGTATGGCGTACAGACCCGCTTTCCGTACGCTTGCTCTACCCTGGTCAGCAGGAATGTCATTTCAGGTATTGTTCGGTTCATCTTAGTACAGTTGCTGTATGTTTATCCAAAAATAATGATTTTGAATTTGAAAATCAAGCATTTTGATGCATGTAATCTGAAAATTGCTAAATTTGTAAGTATGCGGCATTGCTTGCGGTGCCGCATTGCACGGAACTGATAATTAGGAATTATGGTAAGAAAAACATTCAGATTGCTAGCCGGCGCAGGAACAGCGGCTGCCTCAGTGGCGGGATGCGCATCGCCTCAGGCCGGGCAGAAGCCCAACATCGTTTTCTTCTTCGCGGATGATATCGGGGTGGAATGCTTCGGCTGCTATGGCGGAGCGGAATACCGGACTCCCAACATTGACGCATTGGCGGCGGAGGGTATCCAGTACATGAATATGAACGCCCAGCCATTGTCCTCGCCGAGCCGTGTGCAGTTGCTCACCGGCCAGTACAATGACAGGAACTATTCTGCATTCGGATACATCAATGATGACGAGCATAACTTTGCCGAACTGGCACATTCTGCCGGCTACAATACCGCCATCGTCGGAAAATGGCAGCTTGGCCGGGACAGGAAGATGATTTCCAGGATGGGCTTCGACGAGTCCTACTGCAGCCAGGTGGAGCTTTACAGGGAAACCAGAGGCGCGACCCAGACCGACCGCTATGCCAACAGTATCTGGGATATCAACGGGAAGTCATACGACTTCGCTCTCTACGGCCCCGATTCGATGCGGGATTTCGCATTCGACTATATTGACAGGCAGAGCGCAGCCGGCCAGCCATTCCTGCTCTATTACACTGAACCATTGGTACATACGCCTCACGTGACAACTCCGGACTGCGAAGAATGGGATCTCGACTACGGCAGCCGTTTCACTGCGGCGCAGGATACCTCCAATTTCAGGGCAATGGTGGCCTATATGGACAAGCAGGTGGGCGAGATGGTAGGCTATCTCAAGGATAAAGGCCTGTGGGACAATACCATATTCATTTTCTGCTCTGACAATGGAACATCCACCAGAATCGTGTCCAA
>SFPH01000269.1 GCA_004552115.1 Bacteroidales bacterium | reverse complement strand
ACCTTAGGCTTTGCAATGCCGAAGGACTTCGCAACCTTCACGACGTAGTTGGTGAGAGTCATCTTCTGCTTCAGGTCAGGAAGCGGAACCACAGCCATGTCGGTGAGGAAGAGAAGCTTGTGGTAATTCGGGCTCTCGATGACACCGACGTGGCTCAGGAGGGCCTTCGGAGGAAGGAGACCGGTCTCCTTGTTGAGAATGGCGCGGAGGAACTTGTCAGTGCTGCAGAGTCCCTTCATCAGGACATCTCCCTCTCCGTCGTGAACCATCTTCACGGCCTGGGCCACAGCCTTCAGCTCGTCCGGGTTGTCAACAATCTCGAACTTGGAAATGTCGATGCCGTGCTTTCCGCATACCTCCGCAATCATCTTGGCGTCGCCCACGAGGGTTGCAGATACGAAACCCAGGTCGACAGCCTTGGAAGCGGCCTCGACAGTATGCTCATCAACTGCCCATGCGGCAATCATCTTCTTGCAGATACCCTTTTCCTTAAGGTCTGCAAATACGTCTGCGAAACTTGTAATCATAGTATAAATCAGTTTTCTTCTTCACTCATTACAATGTGCATCGTGTCACGGGCAATGACGATTTCCTCGTCAGTCGTGATCAGGGCCACCTTCACCTTCGAGTCAGGGAGAGAAAGCATTGCATCCTCGCCGAATGCGGTATTGGCCTCGTAGTCGAACTTGAGTCCGAGATAGGAGAAATTCTCGCAGACCCTGCGGCGGAGACGGCTGTTGTGCTCTCCTATGCCGCCGGTGAACACGATGAGGTCAACTCCGTTCATCACGGCTGCGAACTGGCCGATGTACTTGATGACGCCGTAAGTCAGCATCTTGAGGGCAAGCTTGCACCTCATGTCGCCTGCATTGGCGCGGGCATCCAGGTCACGTGCATCGGAGGATACTCCAGAAATGCCGAGGAAGCCGCTCTTCTTGTTCATAATCTCGGTCATCTGGTCAGGAGTGAGATTGTCCTTCTTCATCAGATAAGGGATGATGTTAGGGTCAATGCTGCCGCATCTGGTACCCATGACCACTCCGTCAAGCGGGGTGAATCCCATCGAAGTGTCGATGGACTTGCCGTTCAGGACAGCGGTGATGGAACTTCCGTTGCCCAGATGGCAGGTGATGATTCTGGAATTGTTCACGTCCAGGCCGGCGAACTTTGCGCCCTTCTCGGCCACGAACTGATGACTGGTTCCATGCGCACCGTACTTGCGGACCCTGTACTTGGAATAATCCTCGTAAGGAAGGCCGTACATGAATGCGTATGGAGGTATTGACTGGTGGAATGCAGTATCAAAGGTAACCACCTGGGGCACAGAAGGAAGAACTGACTGTACCGCCCTGATTCCGAGGAGATGGGCAGGGTTGTGGAGAGGAGCGAAATCGCAGCAGATCTCAATCTTCTTCATCACATCCTCATTGACTAGGGCGCTTGAAGAAAAATATTCACCGCCATGCACAATCCTGTGACCCACGGCCTCAATGTCGTCGAGAGACTTGAGGACTCCGTGATCCGCATCTGTAAGCGCATCCAGAACGAGTTTCATTCCCACCTTGTGATCAGGAATAGGAAGGTCAATCACATATTTATCCTTCCCTGTGGCGGTATGCTGGAGGCATCCGGTCTCAAGACCGATCTTCTCCACGAGGCCCTTCGCGAGGACATCATACACGTCGTCATTCTTCATGTCAAGCAGCTGATACTTGATTGAAGAGCTTCCGCAGTTGATGACTAGTATTATCATTGTTCAGAAAATTAGAATTTGTCGCAAAAAGTGAGGCAAAGTTAGAAATAAATCACTACTTTAGCAAAAATATCGGAAATATGGAAGAGGCGAAAGACATAGTGGGGATTTCCATCACATTCATGGCCGGAGCGGCAGCAGGAACAGCAATGGCCGGCCTCTGCACCAGTCCCGCATCCTGTATTGCCGCCGGGGAGATATCGCTCCTCGCCTGCCTTGCGGCAATGCTGGTTCTTCTCAGGAAAGACTGCCGTTCCCATTGGCTCGCTGGCCTGGTTTTCTTCCTCTGCGGCATCTTCGCATCAGTGACATCCGGAATCTCATCGGCGGGAATGCCGGAGACATCCGGAGCGCTGGCGATGCAGGCAAAAGGCTGGGCCGGAAGCCTGAAAGAAGTCATCGACTCCCTCCCTTTCCGCAATGCCGGGAC
>SFPH01000268.1 GCA_004552115.1 Bacteroidales bacterium | reverse complement strand
GATGCTCTGTCACCCTTGTTTTTCCCTGCTGCGGCTGAAACTTACGAGGATTACTCCTGCGAAGACAGTTGCGGCGGCGAGTATTTTCTGCCAGCTCAGAGTGTCCATCCCGATGGCAATGCTGATGGCTGTTGCAATGATAGGCTGCACGTAAGAGTACATGCTCACAAGTGTCGGCCTGATTTTTTTCTGTCCGAGCGGGATGAGGAAGTAGCTGATGAAGGTGGCTCCGATTATGAGAAAGGCCAGGTCGCCGAGGAGCCGTGGAGTGAGCAGCCCGTAGTCCAGGCTGATGAGTTCCGCTCCTGAAAGCGGAAGCGACATCAATGTGGAGAACAGGAAGATCCACTTCATGAAAGTGATGACTGAATATCTCTGTATCAATGGCTTGAACAGTCCGAGATAGAGGGAGAAACTCAGGCTGTTGACTATCATGAGCAGGATTCCGCGGAGGCTCGTGCTCCCGGCTCCGCTGCCGGTTCCGGAGCTGTTGAGTATCAGCCAGATGATGCCTGCGAAACTGAGTGCTACACCGCCGGCCTTCTTCAGGGTAATCGGCTCCTTGAGGGCGAATGCGGCTATGAACATTGTATAAATCGGGGACATTGAACTGACAATGGAACAGTCCATCGGGGTGATGTCCGGAATCGCCATCAGGAATGAAATCTGCGTCAGGAAGAATCCCAGGACCGAGGCTGCGAATATCTTGAGCAGGTCTTTCCACGGCACTTTCTCATTGGCGGTCATCATTGACAGCAGCCAGAATATTGCTCCTGCTCCGATTGACCGCATCGTGAAGATTGCGACAGGGGAGATTATCCTGCTGCCGGTGAGGTCTTTGCACAATATGATGTTGACCCCGAAAATGGCGTAGGCGGTGAAGCAGGCCAGATGGCCCCAGAGTTTGTCCAATGTCTTTCCGCTCATTGTCAGAACCGGATTTTACTGCCGAGCCATTTCCTGACAGGGGTCTCGTAGAACCTGACGCATATCCAAGCGAGAAGGACATTCCACCCCACGACCCCGGCTGCCACAAGCCAGGTCTCCCTGAATGTAAACAGTTGATGTTCAATGAGCCATGAGTAGAAGAGGTACATGAACGGATAATGCACGATGTAGAGCGGATAGGAGATTTCCCCCATTGTCCTGCATATTTTTCCTGATGCTCCGTCTGTCAATGCTCCTGATGCTCCGGCCAGCACGATGACAGGGAATATTACTGATATGCAGAGGAATTCGTATGCCCCGTTGAGTGTAAGTGTCAGTCCCTGAGCGTCGATTCTCGCACCGAGGTATGGCACGAAAAGGGCTGCAGCGAGGAGAAGCGAGCATTTCCAGAATGCGCCGCTGATGCGGAAAGGCTTGAATCTTCTGGAGAGCAGCATTCCCAATGAGAACGGGAAGAGCATTCTGAGCAGGCCTCCGAAGAAATTGACCTTGTCCATTGTCCAGCCCACTCCCACGCTGCCGTAGCCGGAGACGTCGAAGACCGCGAATGCGCAGAACAGGATCCCGAGGATGGATGTCCAGACTTTGAGTGCCTTGTCGGAGAAACGCCTTATGAAGAGAGCGTAGAGGATATTGCCGATGTATTCGAAGAAGAGTGACCATGTCGGTCCGTTGAGCGGGAACATTTCCCCGTTACCCCTGACTTCGTAATGTCCGCCGGGAACTGCCGGGATAAGGAACATTGCTGACAGCAGGGCAAGCATGACAGCCGAGGTGGCGATGTGGGTGCCGTCCCACTGGACCGAGCCCTGAATCAGGAAGGTGATGGTTCCGATGATGGCTCCGAGTATGACCATAGGATGGAGACGGACCAGACGCCTGAGGAAAAATCCTTTGAGTGTCAATGGATTATCCTTCCTTGTCCACCTTGAGTCATAGGCATAGGAGATGACGAAGCCGGACAGAATGAAGAAGAAGTCCACTGCGAGATAACCGTGGTTGATTCCCTTGATGACGGCTTCTCCGCCGGCGAAGGCATATCCTTCGAATATGTGGTAGCATACGACCAGCAGGGCAGCTACTCCTCTGAGGCCGTCAAGGATTTCGTAACATTTGTTTTGCATTTGATTTTCCGTCATTCCGGCAAATCATTCCCCGGCTTCAGGAAGAAGGCCCGGATCTGCCGCTCGCTGCCGTCGCGGAAGCGGACATTGAAGGAGGACCAGTCCTTGGAGGCGCTGAGGATTTCTCCGTAGCCGAAGATCTTGTGGGAGACAATGTCGCCGATGCGGAAGGGGCTGGCATATTCGTCCCGTTCTCCGGCGAAGCCGTCTGCTTCTGCGGTTTCGGGCTTTTCGGATACGAAGTCCCTGGCGATGCCGTAATTCTCCTCGTCCAGGACGTGAATCAGGTTCTTCGTTCCATTCCAGAGAGTCTCGGGAATGGCGTGGCCTTCGCTCACAAGCAGGGTCCGCTTGATTTCGGCAAGGAAGCGGGAAGGGTACTTGTTCATCCTTGTGGACTGGTTATATCCTTCCGATTCAGTCAGATACAGACCTTTCTCGGCCCTTGTCACGGCCACGTACATCAGTCTGCGCTCTTCCTCCTCGCCGTTTTTCTTGTATTCCCTGATTGTCCTCATGCTCGGGAAAATGCCTTCGCTCAGGCCGGTTATGAAGACGTGCGGGAACTCCAGGCCCTTGGCCTGGTGAATCGTCATCATTTTCACTGTGTCGCTCTCCTTGCGGTAGTCGGCATTGGAATAGAGGGCGATGTCCTGGAGATAGTCTGAGAGGCTGATTTCCAGGCCATCATGCGACTCCTCGTAGAAGCGCATCGACTTTACAAGCTCGTCGATGTTCTCCAGGCGGTCCTCGTCCTGATCCTCACGGTAGAGCTTTTTCAATCCGCTCTTTTCCAGGAGGAAGTTCATGAGGTCCGAGATGCCTGATTCCACGGCAGCGGACCTGGCGCTGTCGATGATTTCAAGAAATGCGGAAGCGCCGGCAGCATTGCGTCCGGAACGTCCTGAGCTGCAATAATTCCG
>SFPH01000267.1 GCA_004552115.1 Bacteroidales bacterium | reverse complement strand
GACTCTTCCGATTCAGGTAAGGCGGGCAGGACGATTGCCGGCCTGATGGATATGGTGATTGAGGAAAGGGCAAAGGCCAAGGCAGCAAAGGACTGGGCGGTGAGCGACAGCATCCGCGACCATCTGAAAGCTCTCGGCATTGTCGTGAAGGATACGAAGGACGGAGCTGAATGGACGATTGAATAGGTTTGCGATGAAGTTTATTTCGTGGAATGTAAATGGGCTGCGTGCCTGTGCAGGAAAGGGCTTCGGAGATGTGTTCCGCTCTCTGGACGCTGATTTCTTCTGCATTCAGGAGACCAAGATGCAGGAGGGCCAGCTGGACCTTCAGTTCGAGGGATACAAGTCTTATTGGAATTATGCGGACAAGAAGGGCTATTCAGGGACGGCGGTGTTTACCCGTCTGGAGCCTCTTTCCGTGCGATACGGTATCGGGATAGATGAACATGACCATGAAGGAAGGGTTATTACATTGGAAATGAATGACTTCTACCTTGTCTGCGTATATGTCCCGAATTCCCAGGAGGAACTTCGCCGCCTGGATTACAGAATGCGTTGGGATGATGATTTCCGCACTTATTTGTGCGGACTCGCGGAGAAGAAGGGGGTCATTGTCTGTGGCGACCTGAATGTGGCCCACCAGGAGATTGACCTGAAGAACCCTGCCTCCAACCGTCGCAATTCAGGTTTCACTGATGAGGAACGCGGAAAATTTTCCGATTGGCTCGGTGCCGGGTTCGTGGACACGTGGCGTGCGCTCAATCCCGACAAGGTTCAGTATTCCTGGTGGTCCTACCGCTTCAAGGCCCGCGAGAAGAACATCGGCTGGCGTATCGACTACTTCATAGTTTCCGAGAGCCTGCGCGGGAGGATTTCCTCCGCCTGCATTCACGATGAGATTTTCGGTTCCGACCACTGCCCCGTGGAGCTGGTGATGGATTTGTAGGTCTGGACGGCATTCATCTGTTCAGCGCGACTGCTCGTGTATTTCATCCAGGCGGGATTTTCAGCGTGGTTGTTCGTGCAAATCACCTGACAGTCAATATGCCACTACGGATACGTGTGGGAGTACCCCGGCTGTCAGGTGACGCCAAAACGAGATGACCTGACAGTGACACTATGCCCACAAGTATCTGTGGCAGGGTCTCCACTGTCAGGTGATTTGCACGAAGTGGCCGTATCTCGGTCTGCCTGATATTCGTCTGCATGATAGTATAACGCTTGGCAGCCAGGCGTTCCTTTGTCACGACGGCGCCGCCGGCGGAGAAACTATCTCAATGTTAAAGATCCATGCCAGGAAGCCGTCACAAAGCGGGCGAAGCGAGCCAACGGCGGAGCTCGCGCAGCCTGCTTTGAGCAGCCGGAGGACGTATATTCCGGCTGCGTTGACGCCAGACCTGCCAAGTACACATCTAGTTACTCAGCATCCACCCGTCCAAGAATGAGGCTTAAGTCTAAATGCCTGTTTATCGCGCGCCATGGAGATGCTTGCCGGGGCAGGTAGGCGGTGCAGATGGACACAATTCCTTTCCATTGGGACACCCTGGATGCCCTACAGGGCCTTAGAATGGCATGTCTTTGTCCAAATGAATGTCACGAAACCGGGACTTTTGCTGAATAAGGTGATGGACAAATTGCAACAAAAGAAGGGCAATGCCATAATGTACTGGTATTAAGCCGGTTCACTTATTTTCTTGCAAATAGCACGCAGTGAGATGGAAGTTGCCGGAATCACGGATAACTTCTACCTCAACGGAGCTACCCCAGTCCGTGAACGTCAGAAGATGGTGGAAACTTTCCGAGGAGGAGATAAGCATGGTTTCTCATCTTCCTCTAGGTCGTGGATATGATTTCATAGATGCGTCCATATATTGACGCAATTTTGTGTAATCTATATTCCCAGAAAGCGGCTGAACTTTCTCTTAGTACGATCATCGTCAGCGTCACTTTTCTGCCGGGAATCATAGTCATAGTTAATGAAGAATCTGTTGGCAGAACGGAACTTGTAAATGCGTACAGTCTCTGAGCCTTTTGTACCGTCGCAGTACTCGACATTCTTGTCCAGATAGGTTTCATCTTGCTGGATATTGGTCAGGCTTGAAACATAGAAGGAGTTTACAACCCTGCGGTCTATGCCGTTCACTACCAGCATCAGAACATTGTCAAATGCATAAGGACTGTCCTTTTCCGTAAAGCTGAGAGTCATGTCTTCGTCCTTGGATGGATTGCGCGCAAATCCACATTGGCGGTATGGGGCATCCATAAGCGTGAATTCGCAGAAACGGCGTGAAGAATGAGCAGGGATCCACACTCCTTCTTTCTCCTTATATTCGACTCCCCTGCCGGACAAGCTAGTTTCAGATGAATTGGAGGAATATGTCCTGTTCTGGAAATAATCGAATGTCATACCGTTCACAACGAGGAAAGATCTGCCCAAATCCACATAGACATCACTCTCAAGATTATTTGTAATGACAAAACTCATCTTGCCACTTGGCGCCCAGAAATTATAATCAACAACGATATCGTTCTCACTGTAAGCGAAATGCCCGTCATCTGCCAACTGCATCTGTGGAGACGAAATTGAGGCAATCTGCTGGAAAGCTACCGCACAAGAGGTCAGTGTCAATAATGAGAATAGATACATAATCTTTTTCATGGCAAAACAGTTTTATTGTACTTTCTTCTTTGATTTTCTGATGCTTTTCAAAAGCATTTATCACTAGCATTGCGAAGATACAAAATAATTAACACATCACTACTTCCGTAAACAATGATCAGTGAGCAGACATGGCCCCACATACATTGTGGCGAGGATTGTTCTATCATAGGTAATTCATCTATCGCCTTGAGGCAATACTGCAATGCGAAGACGTTTAGTTTATATGCTGCTGTTTGAGCACAATCTTCCTTCTATATATTCCAGACAGGGTTCTTATCTGCATAAGGTGTATTTTAAGGCACGCAGGTGCACCTTCGTGAAATGCAGATAAGTCTAGAGAGTACCCGAGGCTAAAGTCAAGTGCGGGGAGAGCCTTATGGCGAGAACTCGCAACGCTTGAAGCATAGCTGCAGTAGAACGTATAATCCGGCTACTATGCCTTCGTGACATTCACCTGGCCGGGGGTACCCCCGCTACAGATACCTCAGAGGCAGGTTTTTGAATTTTTGCCGGCCAGGTGAACACTTCTTGATGCCACCTGGCCGGGCAATATGCCCTACAGGGCCTTCTGGGGCAGGTCGGCCGGCCAGGTGAATGTCACGAGAATTTGGTTTGCAGACTATATCAATGATGTCACCGTCGCCGGAATAATTATCTAAATGTGAAAGGACCAAGCACGGAAGCCGTCACAAAGCGGGCGGAGCGAGCCAACGGCGGAGCTCGCGCAGCCTGCTTTGAGCAGCCGGAGGGCGTACATTCCGGCTGCGATGACGCCAAACAGTCCAAGTACACATCTAATTACTCAAAATATATCCATTCAAGATATGAGGCTATGTTCTGAAGGCCTGTTTATCCCGCATCGCGGAGATGCCTTATGAGGCGGTGCAGATGGACACAATTCCTTTCCATTGGGACACCCTGGATGCCCTACAGGGCCTTAGAATGGCATGTCTTTATCCAAATGAATGTCACGAAACCGGGACTGTTGCCTCGGCACCCACACTTCTGTTTGCCCGATAATGGGCGACGCAGAATTGTCCGGAATTGCCGCATTTTATTCACGCTGATGCCGTCGGAAAAGGCAATTTCCCGGTTTGGGGAAGTTGTCAAAAATTCTTCGATAAGATATTGCCTGCTTGATTGGGAACAGAGAAAAATTTCGTAACTTTGCGACGCTTTGGAGAGCGGCGCCGGAATCTTGGTGATTTGAGATAATGACCGGCTTCCCGGGTTTATGTTTGGAATGATTGGCTGAGTCCTGTCCGGAAGCCATCCGCCTTATCCTGCAGACCTTTGCCCTGCCCTCGGAGCAGCCTATAACGAACAGACTATAATTATGAAAGTAGCGATTTTAATGGGATCCACCAGCGACTACGATGTGATGTCAGCCGCCGTGGAGACACTTGACGCTTTTGGAGTGCCGTATGAGAAACGGGTCATAAGCGCACACAGGACACCGGACCTGATGTTTGAATATGCAAGGTCGGCCAAGGCCAATGGCATTGACGTGATTATTGCGGGAGCAGGTGGTGCGGCGCACGTGGCCGGCGTCATTGCGGGCCTGACAACGGTGCCTGTAATCGGAGTGCCGATCAGAACTCAGATGATGGGAGGCCTGGATTCGCTGCTTTCGATTGTCCAGATGCCCGGCGGAATACCGGTGGCAACGGTTGCCATCAATGGAGCAAAGAATGCGGCACTGCTTGCCGTGCAGATGCTTGCGATAAAATATGAGGACCTTGCGGCCAAGCTTGAGGAGTTCCGGAAGAAACAGACACAGAAGGTATTGGACGCGGAAATCTGATGATAGGCAATTGGAAATATGCGGTGGCGTGTTCAGGGAGTCGAATGACTACCGGAGAATGCGCCACCTGCTTTTTATTTTCAATATAAACGCCGCCAATCAATGTCAGCGCCGCCTTTCGATATGAGCGCCGCCAATCAACACGAGCGCCGCAATCAATATAAACGCCCTCCCGGCGCAAAATAAAGAACAAACAGCAACACAACATACTGATATGCAGAATTACCGCATTTTCGTAGAAAAACATCCTGAATTTCAGGTAGAGGCAGCAAGCCTCAAGGCAGAACTGAACGAGAACCTCCAGCTCCGGCTGACAACGCTCCGCCTGCTGAACGTCTATGACCTCTTCGGCTTCACTCCGGAGCTCCTTGAGAAGAGCCGCTATGGCGTCTTCGGCGAGATTGTCACCGACAGCGTCACCGACACCTGCGACCTCGAGGGCAAGAAATACATTGCCATTGAATATCTCCCGGGCCAGTTCGACCAGAGAGCCGCATCCGCCGTGGACTGCGTCCGCCTCATTGACCCTGCGGCTGAAGTCAGAATCAAGAGCTCCAAGCTCATCATCCTTGACAATGACATTGACGATGCCACCCTCGGCAGAATCAGACATTATATGATCAATGCCGTTGAA
>SFPH01000266.1 GCA_004552115.1 Bacteroidales bacterium | reverse complement strand
AGCAGCCGGTTGAGGTCCAGCGGCTTCTGTATGAAGTCGAAGGCGCCTTTCTTTATGCATTCCACGGCCGTGTCGATGTCTCCGTGGCCCGATATCATGATGATTGCGGACTCGACACCATCCTTGATAAGCCTTTCAAGCACCTCGGTACCCTCCATCCCCGGCATCTTGATGTCACAGAGGATGGCATCGTACTTTTCCTTCCCGGCCATCTCGATGGCTGTCTGCCCGTTGTCGGCCAGGTCGGTCGTATAGCCTTCGTCATTCAGTATTTCTCCAAGCGAGTTCCTGATGGCTCTCTCGTCATCAACAATAAGAATCTTCATTTTCAAATAAGGTTAATCCGGGTAATGCTGTGCAAAATCCACGCAAATATCGCATTTTATTCATCAATAAGCAAAAAAGGTCGGGCGCCTGCCCGGCGTCCGACCTTATCTTTTTCAGCGTGAAGCTTATACGCGCTGGCCGTAGGAACGGTCCGTGGTGTTCACGGTGATGGTATCGTCCTGATTGATGAAGAGCGGAACCATGATCTTCGCGCCAGTCTCGAGGGTGCACTCCTTGAGGGCGCTGGTAGAAGCGGTGTTGCCCTTGACGGCAGGCTCTGTGTAGGTAACCTTGAGGGTCACGTATGTAGGGAGCTCGCAGGTGAGGCATCTCTCATCATCCACAACGAACATCATCTCCACGTGCTGTCCCTCTTTCATGAGGTCGGCATTCTCGACAACGTCGTGAGGGAGGTGAATCTGCTCGAAGGTCTCCTCGTGCATGAAGTTGAATCCGTCCTCGTCAGAGTAGAGGAACTGGTATGGACGCCTTTCCACATTGATGGTCTCGATCTTGGCACCTGCTGTGAAGGTGTTCTCGAGGATGCGTCCGTTCTCAAGGTTGCGAAGTTTAGTCTTTACGAATGCTGGTCCCTTTCCCGGCTTCACGTGCTGGAAATACACGATCATACAAGGTTTGCCGTTGAAATTCAGGTACATTCCGTTTTTGAAATCAGCTGTTGTTGCCATATAAATTGTGTATAAATAATTTGCCGAGCATTTTGCGCTGCAAATTTAGATATTTGTATGCTAACTACAAAATTTTTCAAAAATAGTCGAATCCGCGGATTTTGTCCGCCACGGCCTCCAGCTGCCATTGTGGGGTGGAAGTAGCTCCGCAGATGCCCACCCGGTCGTCCTTGCGGAACCAGATCTGCTTGACATCATCCTCGCAGGATACGTGGTAAGTTCTGATATTCAATGACTGGCATAGTTCGCACAAAACCTTTCCGTTCGAGCTGTCGCGGCCGGAAACGAAGATGACGATGTCGTGTCCCAATGCGAATTCCGAGAGTTCCTTATGTCTGAAAGCCACCTGGGAGCAGATGGTTTCGTGGACCTTGAGAATGCCCGTGCCGTGGAATCTCACCACCGGCAGTTCGTGTTCCAATGCCATCTTCTCTTCGAGGACAGCCTGGATTTCGGAATACTCTGCCGGACCCTTTGTGGTCTGCGAGAAGAGTTCCACCGGCCCCTGGAGTCTTATCCTGCCTTCGGAAATCGCCTGCCTCAATGCGGCCGGACTGTCGATCACGATGGCGTTCCCTTCCGTCTGGCCAACCAGCCCCAGCACTTCGGCGTGGCCGGTCTTGCCGAAGATGATGACCTGTCCGCCTGCAGGCTTCACCCTTTCGTAGGCATTCCTGATCTCCCTCTGGAGGCCCAGTACCACCGGGCAGGTGCAGTCTATTACTTCAAGTCCCTGATTTTCAGCCAGCATATAGGTTTCAGGCGGTTCTCCGTGCGCTCGGAACATCACGCACGAACCCTTTGGAAGACCGTCCAGATCCTCCTTGCCTATGGTCCTGAGACCCTTGTTTTCCAATCTTGAAAGTTCGGCATCGTTGTGAACTATCGCCCCGAGAGAATACAGGGGCCTTCCTTCCGAATTGTCAAGGAATTTCTCCGCATTGCCTATAGCCCTGATTACACCTCCGCAGAATCCGGAGTGCGTGTCTATTTCAACATTGAATGCCATTTCCCATGAAATCAATCCCCGAATCTTCTTCTGACGATGTCCCTCAGCCAGACCATCTGATCCTCCAATGTCATATCGGTATTGTCCAGTACGATCGCGTCTTCAGCCTGCCTCAGCGGGGATGTCTCCCGGTGGGAGTCGATGTAGTCCCTGGTCTTGAGATTTTCCAGGACGGTATCGAAGTCCGC
>SFPH01000265.1 GCA_004552115.1 Bacteroidales bacterium | reverse complement strand
CCGACCACGAGAAGGGTCACTCCGGCAATGATGGCGGTCGGAAGGGCCGGCCGGACGAGAGATGTCGCAATGCGGCCGAATGCGCTGTATGGCGCCAGCAGCGCCGACACTGATGTCAGGCCTGCGGCAAGGGCAATGATGAATAATGCCAATATGCTGTATCTCAGCCATTTGACCTCCGGTGACCAGCGGAACCTCGCCTTCTTGCCCTTCCTCATCGAACTGATGTGGGAAATGCCGTCCTGCATTATTCCCAGAGGACAGATGACAGAGCAGTAGGCCCGTCCGAAAATCAATGTCAGTACAATCAGGACAATGACCACGGCCAGGTTGAGGGCCAGCAAGGCCGGCAGAAACTGGAGCTTGGCCAGCCATCCGAACCAGGAAGAAACGGTTCCGGAGCCGTCCAGAAACAGTGCGGCGCATAGAATGAAGACTATGGACGCCAGGGTGATTCTGATTTTGCGTAGCATATTGCGTATGAATTAATTCAGTATTATCAATGCGATGGAAGGGTGGCTGAATGTCAGGCTTATCCTGTCAGCGGAAGCCCGGTTCAATGTCGTCTGCCAGAGGTTGTCGAACACGACATTGTCAGTCGGCCATACGAGACCTTCTGACTTGATATTCAATGAGTTGTCCGGGCATATGATGGATACGCTCCGGCCCTCGCCCACGTCCAGTGTGCATGAATCGGTAATGGCGAAGGCGGTGGACCAGTCCGATACGATGTCCACGGATACCGTCCTGCCGCAATCCTGCCTGCGCATCTCCCTGGCATATTCCATCAGCAGCGAAAGATTGCCGATTGTATGGTCCTCCCGCTTGCCCGTCGCACCAAGTATGTGAATCGTGTCAACATCCGGAAAATGCTCCAGGATATAGTGGAAGGCCTTGCTCTGGTCATTGGTCTCCTGCTCGTCAATCTTGACGGCAATGTCCCTGAACCTCTCCGCCGTCTTCTTCGACAGCGAGTCCATATCCCCGACCACCACATCCGGACGGCGCAGATTCCTGCCACTGAAATGCCTCAGATACGTGTCGAGAGCCCCGTCGCAGCATACCACATAGTCGGCGCTCTCCAGAAGATAGAGAGGATATTCCTTTTTCGGAAACTGACCGTTTCCAACTATAACCGCTGTAGCCATAATTATTTTTTTCTGACAATGCTTAATCCGTGTCTTACAGGCAGAATCACTGTCTCCACCCTCTCATCCCCGGTAGTCAGATCATTGAATCTCACTATTCCCTGAGTCTGCCTGTCGCCCGGGACATTTTCCGCATAAACCTTCCCGTCCCAGAGGACATCGTCCGCGGCAATGAAGCCTCCGCTCCTGGTCAATGTCAATGCAAGTTCGTAATAATCAGGATATTCCCTCTTGTTGGCGTCGATGAATACCAGGTCGTAGACATCCTTCTTCCCGGCCTCGCACTCCTGCCTGAGATATTGGACGGCGTCGCAGATATGCAGGGATATCCTGTCCGCAATCCCGGCCCTTTCAAAACCTTCCTCGATCAGATCCTGGAGTTCGTCATTGACCTCAAGGCTGTCAATATGGCCTCCCTCCGGAAGTCCGAGTGCCAGGCAGATGGTGGAGTAGCCCGTGAAAGTGCCTATTTCCAGCACATTGGCCGGCCTCACCATCCTTGACAGCATATACAGGAAACCTCCCTGCACCCTGCCTGAGAGCATCCGGGGATAATTGGTCCTTATGTTGGTCTGCCTCTCCAGCCAGTCCAGGGCATCATTCCTGAAGGAACAGTGCGAGTCCAGATATTTGTCCTGAGCCGTTTCCATAACTATATCATTATCAGTCTGCTGGTAGCCCCGTGTGAGAAAATCGAGCAGGCTGCCATGCGGATCTCCTCCGCCGTCACGGCTTCAATCTTCTGCGCGGTTTCTTCCCGGGACTGCAGTCTGCCGTATGCAAGCAGGCTCTTTCCCATGCTCAGACATTGGGCCTCCCCATTGTCGGAACTGATGGCCAGCTGGCCGAGAAGCTGTTTCTTGGCTGCGGCCAAGGCCCTGTCTGACAGATTGATAGCCTGCATTCTCACGATTTCTTTCTTCACTGCGGCCAGGCAGCGGTCCAGATTCTCCTTTTCGCAGCCCAGGCAAATCGCCATGATTCCTGTATCGGAATACTGCGTATATGAGCTCTCGACCCCGTAAACCCAGCCGTGCTTTTCTCGCAATACGCTGTTAAGCACCGAGTTGGAAGCCGG
>SFPH01000264.1 GCA_004552115.1 Bacteroidales bacterium | reverse complement strand
TTCATCATGATTCAGTCCTTTGATTTCATTTTCAATTTCCGTTCTTACCCCGCGCCGTCCTGCGTATCGGAGCAGTTTGGTCGTGTTTACGGTAAACATATTGAACGCATTCTCAAGCATCCTCGAACTTTCTTCTCCTGCCAGATAATCAAAATCCTTGTCTCTCCTTATGTCGACCATTAACTTCTCCAAAGTCGGTCCTGGGACACCATCCGTTATTGTCAGGGGAGAGTCGGACACCATCGGTTTTACGATGATTGCAGGCGTAGATATGTCTATGTATTTGTAGAATTCTTCTTTGTCCGGTTTGTAAAATACCTTATACCTCTTGTCTTGCAAAGTGTGGAATACAGCCTCGGCAACAGTCCTATCGGTCTCAACGTATGTCAAGGCATTGTAGGAGAGATGATGCTGAAGGGGAGACAGGCATTCTCCATCGTAAATACAAAATGGTGCGTGGGGGAATGCTTCTTTCAGAAATGCATGCAGTTGCTTTGTTCCTTCCTTGACCTCATACGAAAATAGAGGTTTTTCAGCTATCTTATACAAACCCCGCTTGACTCTGGAAATTGTGCCTTTCGATACTAGCTGCACGAGTGACCACTGCATGTACTGCCTGCTGATCTCCTTGTTTGAGTTGTAGAGGTCAGCGGGAGTGAATAGGGGATGAGCCTTGGCGAACTCGATTATATGCTGTTCAACTTTTGTCATATCAATGCAAATATATCTATATTTTGTCAATATTCAAATCTTTTGACAATAAATAGATGTCCATTATCTCCGGTCTGCGTCCCCTTCCGCCCGCGGTCGTAGGCGCCGAGGTCGGGGAAGGCGATGACACTCGCAAGCCCTGCTCATTTCAGCAAATGTTATTATCTTTGCACTGGACAATGCGCATTGCCTTGCCGGAGCCGGCTGTCCATAAAGAATGAATGATATGCAAGAGATAATACATCTGCTCAACGAGATGTCCCCGTACCTGCTGCTGGGCTTCCTGCTCGCGGGAATTATGCACGCTTTCATGCCGAAAAGCTATTACGGGCGTTTCCTCGGAGACCGCAGTTTCAGGAGTGTTGTCAATGCGGCGCTGTTCGGCATTCCTCTGCCGCTGTGCTCGTGCGGGGTCATTCCTACCGCAATGTCACTGCGCAAGGAAGGCGCATCGAAGGGTGCCACGGTCTCGTTCCTGATAGCCACGCCTCAGACCGGCGTGGACTCCATCATTGCTACATACAGCCTGATGGGACTTCCGTTCGCGATTGCCAGGCCGATTGCCGCATTGCTGACTTCGGTGTTCGGGGGAGGGCTTGTGAATATCTCGGAGCGGAATGAGCCGGGACAATGCGGTGGGGAATCCTGCAGCAGGGAAGTGGAAGAGAAAAAGAAAAAGACGTTATCCGCTAGATTCGTCGATGCATTGGAATATGCCTTCGTGGAGATGATGGGCGACATCGGAAAATGGCTGGCCATCGGCCTGCTGGTAGCCGGATTGATCACGGTCCTCGTGCCCGAATCCTGGTTCAGCATATTCCAGGGCAATACATTCGCTTCGATGCTGCTGGTGCTGGCAATAGCAATGCCGATGTATGTCTGCGCGACAGGCAGCATCCCGATTGCGGTGGCGCTGATGCTCAAAGGACTCACTCCGGGGGCTGCCCTTGTCCTTCTGATGGCCGGGCCGGCCTGCAACCTGGCGTCCATGCTGGTAGTGCACAAGGTGCTTGGGACCAGGACGACATTGGTCTATATCCTGAGCATTGTCATCGGAGCCATCTGTTTCGGCACCCTTATTGACTGGCTGCAGTTCTCGGGAGCTGTGGATTTCCTTGCGAGGGTCTGCAGCGTGGTTCTGGCCCTGCTCCTGGTCAACGCTCTTTTCCTGCACGGACATATTCATAAACCTGATAATCCAAACAATGCCATGAATGCAAAGACATATCACATCGAAGGCATGAACTGCAACCATTGCAGGATGTCTGCAGAAAAGGCTCTCCGCTCGGTTGAGGGAGTCACTTCCGCCAGCGTGGATCTTGCCAGCGGGGAAGCTCTTGTGGAGGGTACGGCCACCAGGGAGGCCCTTGCGGAAGCATTGGACGAAATCGGGTTCACCCTGAAGGATTAGGCTTGCTGGTTTTGGGTATCAGCAGTATGAATATGTGGGAGCCTCAGTGATCATGAGAGGTCACCCTATGCTGAATTGACTCTTAATCTACAAAATTACCCGATTTCACCTCTCTTATTCGACAAAATTGCTGATTTTGCAATGAAATCAGATTCTTATTGGAAATAATGGCAAAGAATATCTCCCTTCCGGGTGTGACGGTTCGTCTGATAGAGGGTCCTGAGGGAACAGCGAATGATATGCCGTTTATAGAGAACCTTTATGTCTCAGGCAACGAGCGCCGTTTCATGGAGAATCTGCAGAAAGGACGTGTCAGGAATGTGCGGTTAATAATCCGCAGAATTTGCGGTTTATATTCCGCAAATGATTATATTTGCAGAAAAATGAGGGAGATATGTACATCCATCAGACTGAGAATTGGCCGAATTTCACCTGGGACCAGTCCCGCATCAGTCTCAAACTTGCGAAGGTGAACAAGGCCGCCGGTTTCCTTGAGGGGAGGTTGTCTGCTATCGGTTTCGATGTCCGGCAGCAGGCTGCTGTCGAGGCCCTGACGCACGATATTGTTGCGTCCTCGGAGATTGAGGGCGTTGTCCTGAATTCCGACCAGGTCCGTTCTTCGGTGGCGAGAAGGATGGGTGTCCACATCACGAACGAGACGGAGCCTTCACACTATGTCGAGGGCGTCGTCGAGATGATGTTGGATGCAGTGGGGAACTATGCGAAGCCACTGACTGATGACCGGCTGTTTGGATGGCATAACTGTCTCTTTCCAACAGGAAGAAGCGGTATGGAGGTCATCAATGTCGGGAAGTACAGAGTCGGTGATATGGATGTCATTTCGGGAACTTTGGAGAGGGAGAAAGTCCATTATCACGCACCTGCAGCAGAAATTGTCCCTGGCGAGATGGAGAAGTTTCTTGGCTGGTTCAATGCCGATTCGACTCCCAAGGATTACATCAAGTCGGCTGTCGCTCATTTCTGGTTCGTGAGCATTCACCCTTTCGATGACGGAAATGGACGAATCAGTCGGGCTATAGCCGATATGGCGCTGAGCCAGGCAGACAATTCATCGCTTCGCTATTTCAGCATTTCACGCCAGATCAATAAGGAGAAGCGCAAGTACAATGACATACTCGAGCGTTGCCAGAAGGGTAGTGTGGACATCACTGTCTGGATTGACTGGTATCTCGATTGCATGATTCGCTCTATTGAGAGTGCAGAGGAAATGCTGTCGTCCATCCTGAACAAAGCCATTTTCTGGCAGAGTCATTCTCAGGATGTTATCAGCGACCGCCAGAAGCAGGTGCTTAACACCTATCTCGACGGCTATGCCGGAAAACTGAAAGTGAAGAACTGGGCGAAGCTTGCTTCCGTTTCGGTTGATACAGCCGAGAGGGACGTCAAGACACTCGTTTCCTCAGGCATCCTGGTCCCGCAGCCGGGCCGGTTTAGAGATGTCTCATATGGCATCCGGGTGTCCAAAGATATTCTATTCTTTCCCGGTCCCGTTGGTGAGGACGATTGACCTTCACTGATATTTACAATCTCTCGCTTGTTCAACTGATTCATGAGAATAGCCACGACGATATTTGTCGCAGAGGAGTTCAAACCGATGAACCAGTCCGAGTCATAATCCGACCAGGGCTGGTTCATAATGGTTCATTAGTAGGTATTACAACAACTGCATCGCTATCACGGCACAGGCCTCTGCGTCCGCAAGGGCGTGATGGTGGTTCACGAGATCATATCCGCAGGCTGCTGCGACGGTCTGGAGCTGATGGTTCGGGAGCCGGCAGCCGAAGTGACTTCGGGAAGCCGCGAGGGTGTCGTGGAACTCGTAGTCGGGATAGTCCATCTGATAGACACGGAACACGGCCTTGAGACATCCTTCGTCGAAACGGGAGTTATGAGCCACCAATGGTAGTCCCTCGATGAGA
>SFPH01000263.1 GCA_004552115.1 Bacteroidales bacterium | reverse complement strand
ATCCTGAGCATGAGTCCGTCCTTGGTGATACCGGCATTGTTCACAAGGATGTCGATACGGCCGAAATCAGCCAATACCTGGTCAACGACCTGCCTGGTCTGCTCAAAGTCGGCAGCATTGGAAGCATATCCCTTTACCTTGTGACCGAAAGCCTCAAGTTCCTTGATGGTCTGCTCGGCAGCCTCATTGATGACGAGATCGGTGAAAGCAACGTCAGCTCCTTCAGATGCATACTTGAGAGCTATTGCCTTTCCAATACCTCTTGCAGCTCCTGTGATGAGAGCTACTTTTCCATTTAAAAGTCCCATTTTATTAATGTTTTGTAGTAATTTTATATTCGTATTTGGCTTAAAAATTGGTATAAAAGTCGCCAATTTTCAACATATCCAAGGCAAAATTATAATTATTCATTCCCATAAACAAATATTTGAGTTCATTTTCATCCTTTGCGAACACTTTTTTGGCGAAACTCATTCTTCTGTGGCGAAATATATGAATTTTTCATATCTTTGCAGTCTGGATGCTTTGGTGGTGGAATGGTAGACACGAGGGACTTAAAATCCCTTGGGCAGGAATGCCTGTACGGGTTCGAGTCCCGTCCGAAGCACTTTGAGGGATGGCAGAAGAGATATACTGTCATCCTTTTTCATAAGGAAACGACTATTGTATTTCGACTATTCTAAACATTGATGAAAATGAAGGTAATGACAAAGTATTTTTTTCCGGCAATATGCGTAATTGCAGCCGGCATCATTGCGGCAAGCTGCGGCAACAATTCCAGGAAAGCGGAGTCAGAGGCCGCTCAGGCCGCACTTGAAGACTCGCTGAAGCAGGCCAAGAAAGTGGCCGAGGCCGAGGCAATGATGGAGAAGCTCGCGGAAGAGCCGATTTTCGACATTCAGACCAACCTCGGAACGATCAAGGTCAAGCTTTACAGCAAGACTCCGAAGCACAAGGCCAATTTCGAAAAGCTCGCCCTCTCCGGATTCTATGACGGCATCCTCTTCCACAGGGTAATCGACGGATTCATGATTCAGGGCGGCGACCCTAACACCAAGGACACGACATTGGTTGACAAATACGGCCAGGGTGGTCCGGGATACACTATCCCTGCTGAGATTGTTCCGGAATACCGTCACAAGAAGGGCGCTCTCGCTGCCGCAAGAAGGGGCGATGCAGCCAACCCGGAAAGGGAAAGTTCGGGCTCCCAGTTCTATCTTGTACAGAGCGAAGAGACCTGCGCCCAGCTCGACGGAGCCTACACGGTTTTCGGCGAGACAGTGGAAGGGCTCGATGTCATCGACAAAATCGCCAAAGTGGCAACAGACAGGCGCGACAGGCCGGTTTCGGATGTCAGAATCATCAGCGTCAAGCTCGACCCAGCATCTCTCCCTGCAGAAAAAGCAGAAGAGGATACGACAGTTTCTGAATAATCCCGTCCGACGTCATCCTTATACGGCCAAAAATGGCTCCAATTTGAACAAATTAAAGATTACGTCGGCATGGATATTGCAATATGTCCTATCGAATAGTTTTTTCATAGGTTAAGTTTTAGGTTAGAATTGCGAATGGCTTGCGTCGGGAGATGCGAGCCATTCCTCTTTTATTTCCCCCCTGACTGTTCCGATTTCCCCCCTGCCCCGTTTAGATTTCCCCCCTGCCCCCATTACGGGGGAGCGCGCTTCGGGCGCACCATCGCCTCAGGCCTACGCTTCGCATTCCTCCGCGCGGCGGCTGATGCCACCTTCGCAGACTTCGTCTGCTTAAAGGTGCTCCGTGGGGAGGTTCGTGCTTAAGATATGAACCATCCACGATTCGGGCATACAGCGTGGAAGGTTCGCTTCTGAGACATGAACCGTCCATAATATCGACTACCGTCGTGGATGGTTCACCATTTTGACCTCGAACCGTCCACGATTCGGGCATACAGCGTGGAAGGTTCGCCCCTAGATATTGAACCGTCCACGATTCAGCACTCCAGCGTGGAAGGTTCGCTTCTGAGACATGAACCGTCCATAATATCGACTACCGGCGTGGATGGTTCGCCCTTTTGACCTTGAACCGTCCACGATTCGGGCATACAGCGTGGAAGGTTCGCTTCTGAGACATGAACCGTCCATAATATCGACTACCGGCGTGGATGGTTCACCCTTTTGACCTTGAACCGTCCACGATTCAGCCCTCCAGCATGGAAGGTTCGCCCCTAGATATTGAACCTTCCATGATATCAACC
>SFPH01000262.1 GCA_004552115.1 Bacteroidales bacterium | reverse complement strand
CGGTCGGCCTCCAGGTTCAGAAGCCATCGGCATATCTCCAGGACGGTGTCAATGTTCTTGGCATTTTCATTGGCATCGATGGAGAAACGGCCCCTGAGATTGCCGCAAGGCTCCAGCGCCTCCGCAACCCTGGCGGCATAGGCTTCCACGTTCCTGTCCGACAGGATGTAGACAGCCGGATAATCCTTCAGATACGGGACGGCATCCTCAACTGTCCTCCCGGTGTTTATTGTGCATAATGGTTTATTCATATAGGGCATTATTATCAATTAAGGCTCGCTTTCATCGCAAACGGCAAAATATGCTGCATTCCGCCGTTTTGTATGATTTTCGCTCAAAGAAACATTGCAATGCGGGAGCGGAGATAGTCACGCAGGTCAGCCCAGGCGTAATAGATTGATTCCGAGTGCGCAAGGTCTCCAAGAGCGGCATCCTGGCCATTGAGGAGAACACGGACGAGAGGCTCGGCTCCCTTGCGGTGCGAGCGGTAGAAGATGAACTGGAGGTTTCCGGCCATCGGGGAACGGTAGGTCTGGTAGTATTGCGACAGCTCCTCAGGAGTCTCCGGGAAGTGCCCGAAATGGTCCAGGTCGGCAATCATCAGCAATGTCATCAGGCAATGGTCGTGTCCGAAGCGCAGGTCCGCACCTGACCCGCCAGAGGCAATGACTTTCTCTGCCTTGTCCAGCATATCCACGAATATGGCGGAGCAGGATGTCCTGTACCAGTAATACTCACAGAATCTCAGATAGTTGTCCACCTCCCACATCTTGACATATTCCTCACTCGTGAAAATGTCTGAGAAATCATTGCGGACATCGTCATCGAGGCTGTTCATCCCGCCGACAAGCATATACATATAGTCCATTGTCCAGAGATGGGACTTTCCCTCAATGGCCTTGGATGGGTCCTTGAACATTCTTCCCAGGACGTCAACATACTCCGGGAAGAAGCTGCGGAGGAATTCCTCGTCCGACTTGGAGTATGGGAAATCGAACTTAGGACCCTTGAACCGGAACGGGTTGGTGCCCAGGTTGGGGGAGGTTGCCTGAATGTATTCGAGGCCCTGATGGGCAATGATTTCTGTTTTCGGGGCAATGCGGGAGAGTTCGGTGCAGAATGATGTCATACTCATTATTGACCTGATGGAGCCTGAGGCACAGGCCCGTACATTGCTGCCCTTTCCGAATGCCCGGGGATAGTCGGAATGCATCTTGCCGGCCATCCTCTTCTGCTGGTTCCAGCCTTTGTCGGTCAGATCACCGACCCTGTAGCGGACTTTCTCATAGAAGTCTGCGAGCCTGAGACTCAATGACTTGCCATATTCGGTGATATTGTCCTCCTGCTCTGCTCTCTGAAGCATCTCAAGCAGGTCGGTATAGGTCTCCCGGGCGTAGGCATATCGTGAGCCGTGTCTGCCGTAATGACTGATATAGAATGGCTTATATCCTTTAGGACAGGCGGCGGGGCTGACCGCATCGAAGTCATAGACGGCATCCAGGCCGGAAGCCTTGATCCGGTCGGCGGCTACGATTTCGCGTACCGAAGACTGATTTTCCCCCGCATTGCCTGCGGAGAGTTCAACGTTGATGGCGATGAGGCCGAGTGCCAGAGAGGCCCTGAGGACAAGTTTTCCGATTTTCATATCGTTCGTCATTTGCATTCCTGCAAATATACGAACGATTTCCGTGACCTTGGTTGATTCTGTACATAAAAAGGTTTGTTCTCAGGCTGAAATGCGGGTCGGGGAATCACGTGGGCAACACCCTGGGGATTGGGGAGTTCCGCATCATCAGCCACGACTTCAATGACGGGGTCTGGAGGGTGAGATGGAAGGTCATTGCGAAGCAATAACGGATTACACTGATAAATCAACGTTTGAGACTGAAAAATCGATGCTGACAAGCAGATTTCTAAAAAATAGTTTGTTTTGGCGATAAATCTTTCCGTCTATGTAAAAGCATACGGGAGAAAAGATGTATATTTAGACCGATAAATCGAAATTTAGTAATGAATAAAGTAATTGAAAGCGGATACATGCCGGCAAAGACCGGTAAGATATTTCAATCAAAATTGGAATCTTTGAAGAGTGAATCCAATTGGACAGGAATGATAAGAATGCTCAAAAGGTATGCGATGAGATATCCTAATGAATACTTTATTTACCAACAATTGGCTGCAACTCTTTATATTGATAGCGTTTCTCAATTCAAATCGGCCTATAATTATGCAGA
>SFPH01000032.1 GCA_004552115.1 Bacteroidales bacterium | reverse complement strand
GGTGAGCGGCTTCGGATATGCAGGCATCGCGATTCTCGGCGTGGGATATTCCATCGTTCCGGCAGCCCTGTGGCCTACCGTGTCGAAAATAGTCCCGGAAAAGAATCTCGGAACGGCATATTCCCTCATCTACTGGATACAGAATATGGGAATGCTGCTGGTTCCGGTTGCCGTGGGCTTCATTTTCAGGAACACGGAATCAGGAAAGCTTGCGGCTCTCCATTCAGAGTATGTGTTCCTGGCTCTTTGTGTGCTGGCAATAGCTGTATCCCTGCTCTACGCAAGGTCTTCGGACAGGAATCCGGATCTGGGACTGGACAAGGCTAACGGGTAAGAATCCTGACGGCATCGTCAATGCTGAGGGCATCCTCGACCCTGAAGCCGCCTGTACGGGTACGGCGCAATGAGGCGAGATGCGCTCCTGAGCCCAAAGCCTCCCCGAGGTCACGGGCAAGGGCACGGACATAAGTACCCTTTGAACATACGACACGTATATCCGCCTGAGGAAGATGGAGTTGCGAATTGTCAGTGACATTGATCCTGAGATTCCGGCCGTCTTCCTCGGGCGTTTCTTCCGGCTTGGACGGCACTCCCTCAGGCCAGAAGCGCAGGAGCTCCATTTCCCTGATTTCAATCATCTGCTTCGAAAGGAGGTCAGCCACAGAATGGTCAAATCCAGCGGCATCCCCACTTTTCATCTTCTTCCATTCCTTCCTGGCAAGCTCATAGGCCCGGACCCCGTCCACCGACTTGGCGGAGAAAAGAGGAGCGACCTGCTCCTGCATTCCGATGAATGATGGCAGTACCGCCCTGAGAGCATCCTCAGAGACACCGTCGGTCGGGTATCTGGCATCGATTTCTTTCTCAAGGTCGTATGAAGGCGTCGTGGCCCCGAATGCGACCCCGGCCACATATTCCTTCTCGTGGCGCTGGAACTCCTCTGCCTGGCGCGTGGCCTTGCCGATGCAGACGAGGAGGACACCCGTGGCAAGAGGGTCCAATGTCCCGGCATGCCCCACCTTGAGGTTCTTCTTGCGGAAATGCCTGCAGGCGCAATACTTCAGCTTCCTGATGACATCGGCGGAAGTCCATCTGTAAGGCTTGTCCACAGGAACGACAATGCCCTCCGGATAGTCGTCTATACTATCGGAGAGCACTATGTCGAGATGTCTGCTGTCCAGTATCATTGAACCGGAATCTTGTCAATCCTGCGCTGGTGGCGTCCGCCCTCGAACCCGGTTTCAAGCCAGGTCATCGTCATCATCTGAATCATCCTGTAGGAGACAAAGCGGGCTGGCATCACGAGGACATTGGCATTGTTGTGAGCCTTGACTAGACGGGCGATTTCCGTACCCCAGGCAAGGCCGGCGCGGATTCCGCGGTGCTTGTTCAATGTCATTGCCATGCCGTCACCGGTTCCGCACATTGCGATTCCGCAATCCACCTCACCCTTCTCCACGGCCTCCGCAAGAGGGTGGGCGACATCCGGATAATCCATACTGTCGGCCGTGTCAGTACCGAAGTTGACAACCTCATAGCCCTTCTTCTCGAGATAGGGGATGAGCCTGGTCTTGTAATCCACGCCAGCGTGGTCGCTGCAGATTCCGATTTTCATATATTTCCTGGTCAATTAAGTTATTTTCCGAGACGCTCCGCCGCAAATGCCATTCTTGAGGCAAACTCCCTGCTTCCGATAAAGGAAAGGATGTCGGCTATCCCGAGTCCGCTCGAGGCACCGGTCAGGGCCAGGCGGATGCAGTTCATCACCTTGCCCATAGGCCAGCCCTGCTTTGTGAAGGCGCAGCCCGATGCGCAGACATGCTCCTGAGCCTGGAATGCCGGAGTGAAGTTCTCCTCTTTCCAGAACTTGTCCACATCCTTGGCCAGGAACGGGGCGGTCAGGCTGTCGTCGAATACCTTGACTCTCGGGTCTGCAGCCCTGCGAGGGTCCACCGGCTTCTGGATTTCCGGCCCACCGGCCTTGACTCCGAAAGCCGCATAGTCTGCAGGCGAAAGGAAGAGGCAGGCTGCAATCTCCCAGATATCCTTGACGAAGGTAGCCCTCTCCCTTACAAGGGAAACCACCTCTGCAACGTATTCACGCGTAACGATATGATTCTTGAAGTCAATGCCCTTGCCGGCGAACTCCGCCCCTGCAGTCAATGCGCAGGCCGGACAGTCCACGACATTGAAGCCGTGCGACTCAAGCATCGGGATGAACATCCCGGTCACCTCCTCATCGGACTTGGTGCGGAGATATTCCTTGTTGTACCATCTGGCCTTGTCAGGATTGAATCTTGCTCCGGATTTGATGACACGGTCGAGCGAGAATGCCCCGATGAGTTCGTCCATGGTGAAAAGTTCCCTGTCGTCGCCCGGATTCCAGCCGAGCATGGCGAGCATATTGACGAAGGCCTCAGGGAAATATCCGTCCTCACGGTAGCCTCTGGACTCCTCGCCGGCAGCATTGACCCACTTCAGCGGGAAAACCGGGAAGCCGAGACGGTCACCGTCACGCTTGCTGAGCTTGCCCTTTCCGTCCGGCTTGAGAAGGAGGGAGAGATGTGCAAAGCGCGGCATTGTATCCTCCCAGCCGAAAGCCTTGTAGAGCATATAGTGGAGCGGCAGTGAAGGCAGCCACTCCTCTCCCCGGATGACCTCGCTGATTTCCATTAGATGGTCGTCCACAATATTGGCAAGGTGGTATGTAGGCAGTTCGTCTGCCCTCTTCCAGAGCACCTTGTCGTCAAGGGTGTCGGTATTCACCTCAATGTGTCCGCGGATCAGGTCGTCCATCTTCACGACGACATTCTCCGGCATCCTGAACCTTATGGTCCATGTGTCGGTCGTCTCGAGAAGATTCCTGACCTCATCCTCAGGCAGGGTGAGGGAGTTGCGGAGCTCCATCCTCGTCTTCTGGTTGTAGATGAAGGTGCCGCCTGCGGACTCCGCCGCAGTCCTCTTCGCCTCAAGTTCCTCCGCCGTGTCGAAAGCATAGTAGGCATAGCCGTTGGCAATGAGCTGGTCAGCATAGCTGCGGTAGATGCCCTTGCGCTGGGACTGCCTGTATGGGGCGTGAGGATGCTTCTCCGAGGCCACCTCGACGACATTGCCGTCTGCGTCAACCCCCTCGTCAGGATGGATACCGCACCAGTTAAGGGCCTCGATTATGTATCTTTCGGCGCCAGGCACGAATCTGTGGGAGTCTGTGTCCTCGATGCGGATGATGAAGTCACCACCGTTCTGCTTGGCATACAGATAGTTATAGAGAGCCGTCCTGACTCCTCCCATATGGAGAGGGCCTGTAGGCGACGGCGCAAATCTTACTCTTGTTCTTCTTTCCATAATGATATGTCTGTTTCAGCGCGGCAAAATTACTACGTTTCATTCTATTACGCAAGAATTCCGCCTGGCAAGAACATTACTCAGCCTGCTTGCTGTGCTTCATTGACCTACGGATGGCCGCCTTGTTGGTCAGATCGCTGATTTCCTGCGAGCTGCTGACAACGAGAGCAGGCTTCTCGGCATAACTGAAATGAGGCACGTTCTCGGTAGTATTGTAGCTTATCTTATTGACATATGTCTCCTCCCGGAGCTGGATTTCGCCGCCGGCTTCCTGCTCCCTTCCCCTGTAGGTGAAATCCCTGTCAATGATAATCAGCTTGCTCAAATCATCCCCGGTGAGCTCGGTAAGAGTCTTCTTGAATCCCGTGGCAATGACGGTGATGCTGATTGTATCGTCCGCATTCGGGTCGTCGAACCATATCGATGGCGCCGAACTGCTGCATCTTGAGGCCGTTCTCATTGTTGGCGGCGGTGACATTGATAAGAAGATTCTTGGCTGTGGAGAGGTCAAAGTCATTCAGAAGAGGAGACTCAAGAGCCTGTGTCACAGCCTTTTCGATACGATCCTTCCCGCTTCCCCAGCCGCAGCCCATCAGGGCCATTCCGCTGTTCTTCATCATTGTCACGACATCCTGGAAATCCACATTGATGTAGCCCGGCTTGTTGATGATGTCGATGATGCCCCTTACTGCGGTGGCAAGCACCTCGTCGGCCTTCGGGAAGGCATTCTGGACGAGTTCGTCGCCGAAGTAGTCGTAGAGCTTCTCATTGTTGATGATGAGGAGGCTGTCCACATTCCTCTCGAGCTCGTGAATGCCGTCAGCAGCCTTGGACAATGCCAGACGGCCCTCGTTGCGGAAAGGCAGAGTCACCACCGCCACCGTAAGAATGCCGTTTTCCTTGGCCAGCCTGGCGATTACAGGAGAGGCTCCGGTACCCGTGCCGCCGCCAAGTCCGGCAGTGATGAAAAGCATCCTCGTACCGCCCTCGGTAATCCTGGCCAGAATTTCATCCTGGCAGTCGATGGCAGCTTTCCTGGCGAGATCCGGGTCGGTTCCGGCACCGAGCCCGTTTCCGAGCTGGAGCTTGACGGGGACGTCGCTCTTGAGCAAAGCCTGGGAGTCCGTGTTGCAAACCACGAATCCGCAGCCCTGTATATTCTGCCTGTACATGTAGGTCACGGCATTGCATCCTCCGCCACCGACGCCGATGACCTTTATCATTGTCTTCTGCTGCTCCCAGTCGGTAGGGGTCACAATATTGGTATCGCTGATATAGTCTGTCATAGCCTAACCTTTTTTACACAGTCTCATTATTCATGTCATTGAACATCTTCGCAAATGACCATCGCACCTTGCTCAGAAGGCCGTCTCCGGACTTCTTCTTTTCCCTGTCCCCTGCATCCCCGTCCTTCTTTTCCTCATCGTGCTTCTCTTCCTCTTTCTCCTCCGCCTCCGGTTCTCCATCTCCTTCATTTCCTGCCGGCTCCTCCGCCGCCTCTTCTGCCGCGACAGTATCCGCTGCCGGCTCCTCAACCTCCTCCTTCACCTCTGCCGTTTCCCCGGCATTCTCCTCAGCTGGCAGGGCCAGGCAGCAGTTGAGATTGTCCTCCTTGGCCATGAGAACCATTCCTGCGGTGCACACGGCTTCCGTACTGAGTATGCCCTCGCAGCCTGTGGCCACGAAACCTCCCTTCGGATACCCGGTCCTTACGGTATAGCCGGACATGTCGCGGAGGAAATTGCCTATGTGCAGCATTTCAGCACCGCCTCCCGTGATCACCACGCCCTTGCGGAGATACTCGGAAAGCCCGCTCTCCTGAATGAAATAGAGCATCGCGTCCAGGATTTCCTGCTCCCGCGCAGTGATAATCTGTGAAAGATACCGTACAGGAATCTGGTTGGAGATATTGCTGCTGTCGGTCTCGACCTGGATTATCTTGTCGCCCAGAGTCTGGAGCTTGTCAGGCAGGCAGCCTCCGAAAGCCTTCTTGATATTCTCCGCAAGCCTGTCGGAGATGGTGCATTCGGACCTGATATCCGAAGTCACCACGTCGCCGCCGAAAGGTATGGAGGAATAATGCGCAAGAATTCTGTCAATGTAGATTGCTATGGAGGTGGCACCTGCCCCCAGGTCGATGAGGGCGACTCCGTTCTGCAGTTCCTCGTCGGTCAGGACAGCCCTGGCTGCCGCAATCGGGCTGAAATATGTCCTGACAATGGCTATTCCGAGGTCGTCGAAAACCTTGTAGAGGGAATTCACGCTGCTTCTCTTGCCTATGAAAATCTTGAAATTGCCCGTGAACGACGGGCTGACCATTCCCACGATATCGTTCTCGCTGAGCTGGATGTACTCAGGCGTGGCGAACGACTGGGCCACGGCCCCGTAAATCATCTCATTCTCAGGCTTGTCAAGCTTGCTGTCATCCATCGCCATCTCCTTCAGCATCCTGATCTCGTCCTCGGTGATGCAGTCATCCGCATTGGCCCTCGGGAACTCGCCCGAAGCCATCCTCTGCTGCACATCGCATCTCGGAAGCCCGACCGCAACCTGAAGAATCTTTATCTTCAGTTCGTTCTCCGCCTCCGACACAAGGGATCGGACAACTTTCTCCACTTTGGCAATATTGAGGACAGCGCTGTTCCTCATGCCGGCCGACGGTGCCGTTCTGTAGAACAATATCTGGATATTGTCTCCGAGGACTCTCGCAACGGCCAGAGCCGTCTTGCAGGTCCCGAGGTCAATCACCGCCAGATATCTTTCCGTATCTTCATTGAGTGTATTCATATCATCTCCCTTTTTTCTATTTTCTGCAAACAATCTGTCCTTCGTATGATACGTCCACAGTGGAATAATATCCTTCTTCCTTCCTGTTCCTGACATATCTGTAATAATCCTCGATCCTGCCGAACTTCTCCCTGAAGCCATCAGGACTTCCGATTATGAATTTCTCCCTTCCCTTTCCCGGCACGAGCACCAGCCTGCCCCTGGCATCGACATGAATCTGGGATATCGATTCGTCCCAGTTCCTGTTGTTCCCCAGGAAGTCCACCAGGGTCAGAATGCCTCCTACCCAGGCCTTGTCGGCGGCTTTCTCCGGCATTCCCTTGAAACCGGCGCCGATTTCAAGCGGCAGACGTCCGTCGACCACCGGAACCCTCGAGGTATAGTTTCCCGCAGTAGGGAAAATGTAGCCCCCCGCGTCAGCATACCAGCTTCGGGCACCGGATATCAATCTCACGACGGGGCGGCGCTGGGTGATGGACACATTGAGGAACCCGTCCTTGGTAATGTAGGCGTCGGCGCGCAGAACAGGCCCCCCGGAGTTCAGCACCTCTTCAATCCTGATAAGGTCAATCTCCTCCAGACGCCTGCCCGAGCATTCCCCGTATCCTCTTGCAATATATCCCTTCACATCCGCCTCCGTAATGAAAGACTTGTCTGCTCCCGCTTCGAACTCCACCCTGATACCGCGGCACGTAAGCTTATGATATTCACTGACTTCCCTTCTGTCAAGGAAAATCAGGAACGCAATCACGGCTGCCAGGAAGGCCGCCACCAGAGCATATTTCCACAGTCTGTTCATCTACAGTCTGGCCTCAAGCATCTTCGTTATCGGTTCTACAAATCTGTCTATGTTTCCGGCTCCGAATGTAACCAGCACATCGACAGGCTCCCTTTCAAGGTAGTCCATAAGTTCCTCCCTTCTGAGCATCACCTTCTCCGGAGCCGTAACCTTGTCGAAGATAATGCCCGAGTCCACGCCCGGAATCGGTTCCTCCCTCGCCGGATAAATATCCAGGAGAATGAGTTTGTCCACGCCGCTCAAGGCCTCTGCAAAGCCGTCAGCGAAATCGCGTGTCCTGGTATAAAGATGCGGCTGGAAGACCGCCGTGATCTTCCTGCCCGGGAAAATATCCCTCATCGAGCTGATAGCGGTTGCCAGCTCTTTCGGGTGATGAGCGTAATCGTCAATGTACGAGAGACCTGGGGTATTCAGATGGATGTCCAGACGTCTCCTCACTCCCGAGAATGTACCGATTGCCTTCCTTATGGCCTCAGGTTCAATCCCGTAGCTCAGGCAGATGGCTGCTGCGGCAATGCTGTTCTCGACATTGACCCAGCCCGGCACCCCGCATTTCACATCCTTGATCACGCCGCCCGGATAGACCAGGTCGAAGGTGAAGTATCCGAGATTGTCCGGAGCCGCATTTTCGGCATGGAAATCGGCCTCCGGATTATTCAGATGATAGGTAAGCAACTCGGCCCCGGTATCTTCGGATGTCATTCCGATCCCGTATTTGGCTATTACCCGCCCGCTTACCTGGGCAGCAAAATCCCTGAATGCCTGCCGCACGTGGCTGATGTCGCCGTAAATGTCCAGATGGTCGGCATCCATCGCAGTGATGACGGCAACCTCCGGATACAGCTGGAGGAAAGACCTGTCGAACTCGTCCGCCTCAGCCACCACGGCATCGTTGTGGCTCATAAGCAGATTGGTCCCGTAATTCTTGGAAATGCCGCCGAGGAAGGCCGTGCAGCCGACCCCGCTGTCAGTCAGGATATGTGCCGTCAGAGTGCTGGTCGTGGTCTTTCCGTGGGTTCCCGCCACGGCCAGGCAGCGCTTCCCTCCGGTGATCTCGCCCAGAATCCTGGAACGCTTCAGCAGTCTGTAGCCCCCTTCCCTGACCTTCTTCATTTCGCCGAGAGAATCCGGGATTGCCGGAGTATAGATCACCAGTGTGCCCCCGACATCTTCCGGAATGAGGTCCGGCCGGTCTTCGAAATGCACGCTGATGCCCTCCTTCTGCAATTCCGCAGTCAAATCTGACGGGGTCCTGTCGTAGCCGGAAACCTCGTATCCCTTGAATTTGTAATATCTGGCAATGGCGCTCATTCCTATGCCGCCAATGCCGATCAGATAAATATGTGAATAATCAGCCATTCTGATTCCTCCTGTCAACAAGTTCATAAATCTTCTCCGCAATGCGGAAAGCCGCGTCCGGCAGGGCAAGAGCGGAAATATTCTCTTCCATACGGGCAATTGCCGCAGAGTCCGATACAAGTTCCAAAGCCTTGGACATCAATACTTCAGGAGCATCGGCATCCTTGACCAGGGCTGCCGCATCCTTCCTTACCAGAGCCATTGCATTATGGGTCTGATGGTCCTCCGCCACATTTGGGGACGGGACGAAAAGGGCCGCCTTGCCTACTGCGCAGAGTTCGGATACCGTGCTTGCCCCCGAGCGGGAAATCACGAGGTCGGACACGGCATAGGCGAGGTCCATCCTGGAAATGAAATCATTCCAGTGAATCTGTCCTGCGAGCTTTCCGCACTTCTCCTCAGCATTGGCCATAAATGCCTCTACCTGAGGCTTGTAGTACTTCCCGCACTGCCATATCAGCTCGACATTCTCTCCGCCGGGGCAGCCTCTGTCAATCCATTTCATAACCGACCGGTTCAGCGTGCCGCTGCCCAGACTGCCCCCGACTATCAGGATATGCCTGCGCCCGGGATCAAGTCCGTAGAACTCCATTCCCGCCTTCCGCATTTCCTCAGTGGCAGGCACTATGCCCTTCCTGATGGGATTGCCGGTCATCACGATTCTGTCCGCCGGGAAAAACCTCTCCATACCCTCGTAGGCTACGCAGATGAAGTCAGCCTTCTTTCCCAGAATCTTGTTGGTCAGGCCGGCGAATCCGTTCTGCTCCTGAATCAGTGTCGGCACGCCGTGTCTCTGGGCTGACCAGAGCAGCGGGGCGCTGGCATAGCCTCCGACCCCGACAGCCACGTCCGGACGGAAGTCCCTTATTATTTTTCCGGCCTTGGAAATGCTCCTGACAATCTTGAACGGAGCCTGCAGGTCGTTTATGATGTTCTTCAGATTAAGCTGGCGCTGGAGTCCCACTACAGGAAGTCCGACAATCCTGTATCCGGCTGCCGGAACTTTCTCCATCTCCATTTTCCCCTCAGCCCCTACGAACAGGATTTCGCTGTCCGGATTGAGCCGCCGCATCTCGTCGGCAATGGACACGGCCGGAAAAATATGTCCGCCCGTACCTCCTCCGCTGATCAAAATTCTCAATGGTCTGTAATTATTCATAACTATTCCTCCCGACTTTCCAAATCATCCAGGTCATTCAATGAGTCGCTGGTCTCGTCTCCCGTACCGAAAGGCGCATTCTTCATCTCGTTCGCCGTCTCCCTCGCAATCTTCTTCTTCGCCATGCGGCTGATTGACAGAATCACTCCGAAAGCGATGCAGAAGCACAGGAACGAACTGTTTCCGTGACTTATCATCGGCAAGTTCTGCCCCGTCATCGGTATAAGGTCCACATTGACGAGAATGTGCAGCAGGGCCTGGCAAGAAATGAGAGCGACGAGGCCTGCCACTGTGCATCTGGCAAATACGGTGTCGCAGTTCCTGACAATGATCGAGCCTCTGGCCAGAAGCGTGCCATAGAGAATAAGAATCAGCATGCCGCCCAGCAGGCCATACTCCTCTATGATGAAGCTGAACATATAATCCTCGTACATCACCGACACTATGTATCTCTGTGTACTCTTTCCGGGGCCTTTTCCCAGAAGGCCGCCGGTACTTACGGCCACCTTGGCGCTGGTCACCTGCTTCGAGCTGTCCAGAATTCTCTGGAAGGCCAGGGTTCCAGGCTCATGCTTGTGCAGTTCCTTAACCGGGTCTCCGTGAAAATCGCTGACACGGGAAATAGCAGTCGTCACCCTGGTCAGGAATTTCCATCCGGTGATCTTCTGCATGCCGAAAACCAGGCCGAGCGCAATGACTCCAGCCAGGATCAGATGGAAGATGTACTTGAATTTCATTTTCCCGACAATGACGGTGAATCCCATCACCAGCCCGAGGAAGATGGCGCTGGAGTTGCTGCCCGCCAGTTCAAGAAGGAATACGATGACCATCGGGGCACCAACGTAGAACATTACCTTGCCCTCCTCGGTTGACAGAAAGCGCAGCCATCCGAAAGCCGCGAGCTTGTCGGCAAGCTGGGTTTCCTTCTGTTTCAATGTCTGAAGCGCCCAGGCCAGATACATCACCATCGCGACCTTCACCACCTCGTAAACCATCACGGGTACGCCGAACATGATGATCGTTCGCCAGGTACCGGAGCCCGGCTGTGTCTCCACAGGCGTCAGGAACGGAATCCCCTGGAAATGCGAATCCAGCAGGATGAGCAGCAGCGCAGAGCCGATGAATCCGAGCCGGGACAGGAATTTCAGAATTCCGACCCTGCCGAACTTGCATATCAGCCAGATCAGGACAAGGCCTCCGAACGAGATGTAAACCTGCTGGATGGCATAGTCGAATCTCGAGGCGGAATTCAGTTTGGCGAGAAGCGAGGTTGAAGAGGCCATTCCGACAATGGAGAACATGATGATGGCGAAGACGATGATCCAGATGATCCTGTCGCCTTCAAGCCAGTCTATCAGATTGTCGAATCCGAAAGCCTTTTTCCTTGTTCCTGCCATCGCCTCCCCCATTCATTTACAGTTTCCTCACGGCAGCCTTGAACTGCTCTCCCCTGTCCTCATAGCAGGTGAAGAGGTCAAAACTTGCGCAGCATGGACTCAGAAGGACTACGTCTCCGTCCTCCGCAAATGCGGCCGATGTCCTCACTGCTTCCTCAGCCGACATCGTATCCTTGATGTTTTCCCTGCCCACGATGGACTCGAAGGCCTCGTGAATCTTGCGGTTGTCAACGCCGAGGCATACGATCGCCTTTACCTTCTCGCTGACAAGAGATTCCAGAACCTTGTAGTCATTGCCCTTGTCAGTGCCTCCGACAATCCATACCACAGGACGGGTCTGGCATTCGAGCGCGTACCAGGCTGCATCCACGTTGGTGGCCTTGGAATCATTGATATACAGCACTCCTCCGACGCTCATGCAGGCTCCAGCCTATGCTCGATCGGCTTGAATGTCTCGAGAGACTCCCGGATCACCTTATTGTCGATGCCGGTCGCCTTGGCGGCAAGTGCGGCTGCCATGGAGTTGTACACATTGTGAATGCCTCCCAGGGAGAGTTCCTTAAGGTAAATGTCGCATTCCTCATCCTCATACTTTATCACGATGCGTCCATCCTCAAGGTAGGCACCCTGCTCGACCTTGTCCTTCTGGGTGAAAGGCAGTTTCTTGGCCTCGGTGACAATCTTGTCAAGATGATTGATGGTGATTTCGTCGTCCGAGTCGAAGATGAAGCAGTCCTCAGGCCTGAGATTCCTGACAATGCGGAACTTGGCCCTGACATAATTCTCCATGTCGTATCCGTACCTGTCGAGATGGTCCGGAGTGATGTTTGTGATCACGGCTATGTCCGGCCTGAACTCATAACAGTTGTCCAGCTGGAAACTGCTGATTTCCAGTACATAATAGTCAAAATGCTCGGTAGCCACCTGAAGTGCGTAGCTCTTGCCTATATTCCCGCCGAGGCCGACGTTGAGACCGGCTTCCTGGAGAAGATAGTATATCAATGAGGTAGTGGTGGTCTTTCCGTTGCTTCCGGTCACGCAGATTTTCTTCGCATTGTCATACCTTCCCGCAAACTCGATCTCGGATACGATTCCTATGCCGGCAGCCTCTATTTTCTTCACAAGCGGCACCGTTGAAGGGATGCCCGGGCTCTTTATGACCTCGGATGCATTGAGAATCAGGTCCTCGGTGTGACCACCCTGCTCGAACGGAATTTCCCATTGCTCGAGCATT
>SFPH01000261.1 GCA_004552115.1 Bacteroidales bacterium | reverse complement strand
TCCGTACCCAGAGGCTCAACATTCTCGATTTCACGGCGATTGTTTTCTCCGCCAGGCATACGATCGATGCGTTTTTCCGCATATGCGACGAATTGAGGATCAAGGTTCCTGAGACAATGAAATATTTCTGTACCACTGAAGCCGTTGCGATGTATCTTCAGAAGCATATCGTCTTCAGGAAGAGGAAGATTTTCTACGGCAACGGCACCCCGTCTTCTGTCATTGACCTGATCGGACCGAAGCACAAGGACGAGAAGTTTCTCATTGCCACTTCCGATTCGAGCAATGTCGAGGCCATCACAAGCCTGTTCCAGGCCCAGGGCCTGGACTATACCGCATCCGTATTCGTCAAGTCAGTGCCGCAGGACCTCAGGGACGTGGATATTGACTCCTATGATCTCGTGGTATTCTACAACCCTTCCGACATCAAGTCGCTCTACTCCAATTTCCCTGAGTTCAAGCCGGGGAATGCCAGGTTCGTGACGTTCGGAAAGCAGATCGTGAAGGCAATGGAGGAGGCCGGTCTTCCTGTGGAGTGCCAGGGCGCTGGAACTGTATCTGGGCAGCCACAACTGATTTCCCGATGGAAGTCAGGAGCACATTGAAGAAGCACGAAAGGCTCTCGTCCAAGGGAGCTGTGGAAATGCTGCTCAAATCCGGAAGATACGGAGTCTCGGGCGTGCTCAAATATGTCTATAGAAAGAATAACGGACTGCCTTACAGCAGAATGATGGTGTCCGTCCCGAAAAAGCTTTTCCGCAGGGCTGTCAAGAGAAACCTGCTCAAGAGGCGTGTCAGGGAGGCATACAGACTTAACAAGGGCCTGGTTGTCCCCGGGGAGGCCGGAGGTGCTGACATCCTGTTCATTTACAGGAGCAAGGAATTATCAACCCAGTCTGAAATCGTCTCGATGATGGTTTCGGCTCTCAGGACGGTAGGCGGCCATGAATGATACATTTCAACGTATTTTCAAGATAATCAGGAAGATGGCCATCTTCCCGCTGATTGTGCTCATCCGTTTCTACCAAATCTGCATATCCCCACTTAAACCGCCGACCTGCCGCTTCACCCCTACCTGCTCGGCCTACGCCCTGGAGGCTCTCCGGAAGCACGGCCTTTTCAAGGGCTCCTGGCTGGCGGTCAGGCGGATACTGAGATGTCATCCCTGGGGAGGCTCCGGCTATGACCCTGTGCCCTGAGTAATCTTCAGGCAACAACTTGGATTACTGAATGAATCCGGAGACCTATAAGTAACTTGAACTATTTGAAATGACGGCCGGATTTTTTACTTTTGCAATTCGGCTTACGTATATATATGCAGAAAATTATCTATAGACATAAAGGCAAATTCGAATTTGAAGCCGGCGGAAGCATTGACGGACTGCAGCTGACTTATCATACATCCCCGTATCCATACAGGAAGGGCATGAAGGTGGTGTGGATATGCCACGCGCTCACTGCCGACTCGGATGTCCAGGACTGGTGGCCGGGCCTGGTGGGTCCCGGAAAGTTCTTAGACCCTGACAGATATTTCATTGTCTGCGCCAATATGATAGGCTCCTGCTACGGCAGCTCGGGCCCTTCCAGCATTGACCCTTCCACGGGCAAGCCATATTACCTGACTTTCCCAAGGGTTACGGTAAGGGATATAGTGAACGGACTGGACCTTGTCCGCAGGCATATCGGCATTGAGAAAATCGACCTCCTCATCGGTGCGAGCATCGGAGGTTTCCAGGCCCTCGAGTGGTCAATAATGTATCCGGATGTCATTGAGAATGCCGTATATATGGCAACGCTCGAGAGGGTGCGTCCCTGGCTCACGGCTTTCCTGGAATCCCAGAGGATGGCTCTCGACGCTGACCCGACCTTCCGCGCCTGTGAGAGTCTGGAAGGCGGAAAGAAGGGTATGGAATGCGCCAGGACCATTGCATTGATATCCTACAGATGCGAGGAGGGTTATGACCTGAAGCAGTGGGAGGAGTCCGAGGATACAATGTTTCCTGAACGGGCCTGCTCATATCAGCGTTATCAGGGCAGGAAGTTCTCATCCCGATTCGATGCGTATTCTTATTATTATCTCTCGTACAGCGTTGACAGCGAGAATGTCGGACGCGGCAGAGGGGGAGTTCCGGCAGCACTTGCGGGAATCAGGGCCAGGACAATGGTGGTTTCCATCGACACTGACCTCATCTTCCCTCCATGCGAGATCGAGAAGATGGCGGCATTGATTCCGGGAGCGGAATACCACATGATAAAATCCCATTTCGGTCATGACGGCTTCGCAGGTACTCAAATTCGGAGGCAGTTCGCTGGCAGATGCTGCCAATATGCTCAAGGCGGCAGACATCATTTCAAGGGCAGTCGACAGGGACAGGACGATTGTCATTGCCTCAGCCATTTTCGGATGCACGGACACATTGATTGACATAGGCAACATGGCCGCAGCCCGGGACGGCTCCTATACTGCTCTCCTGGACGAGCTCCAGACCAGACACCACTCCATCATCAGGGAACTTCTGCCTGTGGAGAAGCATGAGGAGTCTCTGGAGAGCTGCGATTCCCTGTTTGCCTCGCTCAGGGGCATCGCCCAGGGAGTTTTCCTTCTCGGAGAACTGAGCCCTGCCAGCCTGGATGCCATCCAGGGCTGCGGAGAACTGCTTTCCAGCCGGATTCTCGCCACCAAGATGGCCTCTGTGGGCATTTCGACCAAATGGGTGAACTCGATGGACATCATCAGGACTCACGGCGAGGCCGGACGCAATGTGGTCGATATAGAGACGACCTATGCCAATGTCCAGTCGATGATAGACACCAATCCGATTGTCTCCCTTTTCATCGTGCCGGGCTTCATTGCCTCGGATGAGAAGGGCAGGATGGTCACTCTCGGCAGGGGAGGCTCGGACTATTCCGCTTCCATCTATGCTGTCGGCAGCAAGGCCAGGGCCCTCGAGACCTGGAAGGATGTTCCGGGAATGATGACGGCGGACCCGAAAATCGTGCCTCAGGCATCATTGATAAGGAATATTTCGTACAGGGCCGCCCTCGAGCTTTCGCATTTCGGGGCCAAGGTCATCTATCCTCCTACAATCCAGCCTGTTGTGGCCGAGCGTATTCCGATATACGTCAAATGTACCTTCGACCCGGACGGGGAGGGTACACTCATCGAGCAGAATCCGCCGAGGGGCAACAGCAGGAACAAGATCATAGGCATTTCCAATTCGGACAACATTGCCCTGCTTTCCCTCGAGGGAAGCGGAATGGTAGGTGTGCCGGGATTCTCCTACAGGCTTTTCCAGACGCTCAGCGAGCACAATATCAGCATTATCCTCATCACTCAGGCGTCTTCGGTCAATACGATGTGCGTGGCCGTTGCAGAGAAGGACGCAGCCCTGGCAAAGGAGGCTGCAGATGCCTGCTTCGCATATGAGATTTCGCTTGGAAAACTCAATCCTCTGAAGGTGGAGAAAGGTTACTCCATTGTCTGCCTGGTAGGTGACGACATTATCAATCAGCGCGGCACGACCGGCAGGATGCTGGCCGCCCTCGGACGCAGGAGCATCGGCGTCAGGGCCGTGGCACAGGGTTCTTCGGAGAGGAACATTTCCGTGATCCTGGCTTCGGAGGATGCCAGGCCGGCCATCCAATACATCCACAAGGAGTTCTTCGAGGAGTCCAAGTACAAGGATATCAATCTTTTCGTGGCCGGATACGGCACTGTGGGCAAGGCCCTGATCGACATCATTGCGAAGAACAAGGACAAGATAGCTGAGCGTACCGGCAAGCGCCTGCATCTGGCGGGCCTTTCCAACAGCCGCAAGTTCGGCCAAGGTTTCTCTGCAGAATTCCATTTTCGTGGACTGCACGGCATCTTCGGACATTTCCTACAAGTATCTCAATCTTTTCGAGCGCGGATATTCCGTCGTGGCGAGCAACAAGATTACTTTCGCGGCTCCGTACAAGCAGTATAAGGCATTGAAGACCAGCGCTGTGGAGAACAGGGTTTCGCTCCGTTACGAGACCACGGTCGGTGCTGCCCTGCCTATTCTCGAGTCGATTTCGAGGAGTGTGAACAGCGGCGATGCCATTGTCAGCATCGAGGCCGTGCTTTCCGGCACCATGAACTATATCTTCAGCACGTACAAGGGCGGAGAGGACGGAAAGACATTCTACGATGTCGTCAAGTATGCCAAGGAGGCCGGTTATTCAGAGCCGGACCCGAGGCTCGACCTCAGCGGCAGGGATGTGCTGAGAAAGCTCCTGATTCTTTCCCGCGAGGCCGGTGCACCTATTGACGAGGCTGATGTCCATATTGATCCGGTGCTCGGTCCTGAGTTCTTCGAGGGCAAGGTTCCTGAGTTCTTCGAGAAGCTGGCGGCCAATGAGGCTCAGTTCGCCGCTTCTTACAAGGCTGCGGCGGACAAGGGCTTGAGGCAGCGTTTCGTGGCCTCGCTCGTGGCTGAGAAGGATGCTCAGGGCAATGTGGTCTACAAGGCTTCGATGGGCCTGAAGGCCGTGGGTCCGGACAGTCCGCTGTATTCGCTCTGCGGTACTGACAATGCCGCCCTCATAAAGACCGAGTTCTACCCGTCTCCGCTCGTCATCCAGGGTGCCGGCGCCGGTGCCTACCAGACAGCCTCGGGTACTCTCAACGATATCTTGATGTAGGAGTGAGGCTTTTGCAAAGGAAAACAGTTGAAATAATAAATTAACGAACATTATGAAAGTCGCAGTAGTAGGTGTAACCGGCTTGGTTGGCACCAGAATGATGGAGGTCCTCGAAGAGAGGCATTTCCCTGTAACAGAATTCCTTCCGGTAGCATCTGAGCGCTCCGTGGGCCGCAAGGTGACATTCGCCGGGAAAGAATACACGGTGATCAGTGCTGATGATGCAATCGCTGCAAAGCCGGACCTTGCAATATTTTCAGCCGGTGGCGGTCCTTCCAGGGAGCTCGCCCCGAAGTTTGCGGCCGTCGGATGCCGCGTGGTGGACAATTCCTCCTGCTGGAGAATGGATCCGACCAAGAAACTCGTTGTCCCTGAGGTCAATGCTGACGTTCTGACCGCTGACGACTACATCATTGCCAATCCGAACTGCTCCACCATTCAGATGCTTCTTCCGCTCGCACCTCTTCACAAGGCTTACCGCATAAAGAGAATCGTGGTTTCCACATACCAGAGCGTGACCGGAGCCGGCAACAGGGCCGTGGCCCAGATGGAAGCCGAGCGCGGCGGAGCCAAGTGGGGCGACTATGCTGCCAAGTTCCCGTATCCGATCGACCAGAACATCATTCCTCATATTGATGACTTCACCGAGAACGGCTATACCAAGGAGGAGATGAAGATGGTCAATGAGACCCACAAGATACTCGGCGACGACACTATCGGCGTTTCAGCCACAACTGCCCGCGTGCCTGTAATCGGAGGACATTCAGAGTCCGTAAATCTCGAATTCGAGAAGGATTTCGAACTTGAGGACGTCCGCCGCATATGGGAGAACACTCCTGGCGTTACTGTTCAGGACAATACTGCCGAGAAGGTTTATCCTATGCCTCTCTACGCTCTCGGACACGATGACGTGTTCGTCGGCCGTCTCCGCAGGGATTTCTCTGTCAAGTCCGGACTCAACTTCTGGTGCGTTTCAGACAACATCCGCAAGGGTGCTGCCACCAATGCAGTCCAGATCGCTGAGGTCCTTCTCCAGAAGGGTTTCCTGCCTGCAGAATAGTCATGGCAGACAATTATCTGGAAAAACGTTACGAGGAAGTGTTCGGGGCCGGTGCAGCAGGCCACTCCAAGAAGCGCGGAGGCCCGTCCCTGAATACTTTGCTTGTCAGGAACCGCAGTACCAGGCGATTCCGTACCGATGCCGAGGTCAGCATTGAACATCTCAGGACAATTGTCGAGGTGAATACCCGCATTGCCTCCGCGATGAACAGGCAGACCCTGCGCTTCGGCATTGTCAGGAAAGAGGATGACCCGGCGGCATACGGGCGTCTCCGTGACCTCTATGTCCACGGCCAGGACTGGCGCATCCCGCCATCCTCCTTCATTGTGGTTTTCAG
>SFPH01000260.1 GCA_004552115.1 Bacteroidales bacterium | reverse complement strand
GTCAATTCTGGAGTCATTCGTGCACGCCGGTGCCGCCAATGAATGCGAGGTGAAGGTGCATACCATTCAGAGTGAGCACATTGACGCTTCCAACGTGGCTGAGAAACTCTCCGGAATGGATGCCGTCCTGGTGGCTCCGGGATTCGGCGAGAGGGGTCTGGAGGGAAAGATCGCAGCCATCAGGTATGTCCGCGAGCATGACATTCCGTTCTTCGGAATCTGTCTCGGAATGCAGATGTGCGTGGTGGAATTCGCACGCAATGTGCTTGGCCTTCAGGGAGCAGCGTCCACTGAGCTGGATCCGGCCACTCCATATCCTGTAATTGACCTGATGGAGGACCAGAAGAGCACCACCATCAAGGGGGGAACAATGCGTCTGGGCGCATATTCCTGCCGTCTGGATAAGGACTCCCTGGCCTTCAGAATATACGGTTCAGAGATTGTAAGTGAAAGACACAGACATAGATACGAGTTCAATGGGGATTACCTCGAGAGAATGGAGGCAGCCGGAATGAAGGCTTCGGGACGCAATCCGGAGACTGGTCTGGTGGAGATTGTGGAGATACCTTCGCATCCGTTCTTCATCGGAGTCCAGTTCCATCCTGAACTCAAGAGCACCCCTGAGGTACCTCAGCCGATTTTCGTGGCATTCGTGAAGGCTGCCATCGCAAACCGCGCGAGCCGCAGGAATAAATTATTCGAGACAATGATATTGAAACGACTTGCCAAACTTCTGGCATTATTGCCGCTGATATTCAACCTCTCCTGTGCGGATGCGGGTGTGAAGCACTATAAATTGCAGGTAGTCAATACTTTCCCGCATGACAGGACTTCCTATACACAGGGCCTCTTCTTTTATGACGGAAATATGTACGAGAGTACGGGCCTGAACGGGAAATCCACATTCAGGAAGGTTGAAATCAAGACGGGCAAGGCACTTTCAAGGTTGGATTTCGACAGGAAGTACTTCCTGGAGGGCTCTGTGGAGAAGGACGGGAACATATATATGCTGACCTGGGAGAACAATCTGGCCTTCGTGTATGATGCGGCCACCCTCCAGTACAAGGCATCCTATTCCTATCCACGCGAGGGATGGGGGCTTACGACAGACGGAAAGTCCCTGATAGCCAGTGACGGGTCCTCGTATCTCTATTTTATGGACGATGCCTTCAAGGTGCAGAGAAAGCTCAATGTCAGGATGGAGGGAAGGCCTGTGAAGTTTCTCAATGAACTCGAGTACATCGACGGGCGCATCTGGGCCAATGTCTACATGTCGGATATGATCCTCATCATCCATCCGTCAAGTGGGAACGTGGAGGGAGTCATTGACTGTACCGGATTGCTGCCCAGGCAGTTGCATTTCGACGATACGGATGTGCTGAACGGCATTGCGCATAATCCGGAGGACGGCAGGATCTATCTTACGGGTAAGAACTGGTGCCGCCTTTACGAAGTGAAGATAGTGGAAAAATAGTCCCGCACCTGCGGGTACAGAATATATTATTAACCAAGCTTGGGGTACTGAGGAGGGCATTGAGGCCGATCCGAAGTTGAGATTATACCCATTAACCTGATTCGGTCAATACCGACGTAGGGAACGCTGATCTCACGCGCCTTCGTGCGCACCCCTTGCATAAACTCAAAATTATGCGAGGTTTATTTTTTATCCTTACTGCCGCAATCGCAGCGGCGCCGGCATTCGCCGGAAATCCGGCCACCGGAAATGATGGGGTGGCAGAAAGCCACGACAGAGTGGAAAAGCTTGACAGCGTGATAGTTTCCGCCTCCAGGGCAGGCAAATCGACTCCAGTGACCTACACGATGGTCGGAAAGGAGCAGCTCAGGTCTTCCAACCCGATCAATTCCCTTCCTATGCAGCTCAATCTGACACCTTCTGTTGTCGCTGTAAATGAGGGAGGTACGGGAATCGGCTACTCCAAGATGACGGTCAGGGGCTCGAAAGGTTCCCAGATCAATGTCACCCTGAACGGCATCACCCTCAATGATGCGGAGTCCCAGGAGGTGTTCTGGGTCAATATCCCTTCATTGTCCAACATCCTGAGTTCCGTGCAGGTACAGCGCGGTCTCGGTACATCTGCAAATGGTGCGGGAGCATTCGGAGCCAGCATCAACATGAGCACAGCTGCGGTCGGCATTGAACCTTATGCCGCTTTCGACGTGGCCGCCGGTTCCTACAACACCTTCATGACCACCGTGTCCGCCGGCACAGGCCTCACCCGTTCAGGTGTATATTTCGATGTCGCATATTCGAGAAACTACACCGACGGATACATCCGCAACGCCAAGGCCAAGGTTCAGTCCGCATTTGCCGCCCTGGGCTGGATGAATGAGCGCAACTCATTGAAACTCACATATCTTATGGGAGACCAGCATACAGGCATCACCTGGAACGGCATTGACATTTCAATGGCCTATGACAAGGAGGACCGCAAGTACAATGAGGCTGGCCAGTACTATGACGAACTCGGAAATGTCAGATACTATGACAATGACACCGACAATTACACCCAGCATCATCTCCAGCTCAACTACACCCGCCAGTTCGGGGAGAGGGTTTTCTGGAGCACCACGCTGAACTGGACCAAGGGCGACGGCTGGTATGAGAACTACAAGGCTGACAAGAAGTTCACCAAATACGGCTTCCCGTCCGATTTCACATTCACCCGCGACGGAGTGGAATACACGGCTTCTTCGAAGAGCGACTTCATCATCCGCAAGTCCATGGCCAACAACTATTATGTCGTAAATTCCGACGTTAAGTACAAGGGGGACAAGCTGAATGTCACCGGCGGAGTGAATCTGTCCCAGTACAACGGCAACCATTATGGTGAAGTGCTCTGGAATGAGATACTTGGCGACGAATACGACTATGACGGCAGATATCCTGTCAGCGCTGAGAAC
>SFPH01000259.1 GCA_004552115.1 Bacteroidales bacterium | reverse complement strand
ACGTGTTCTACGGATATGTGACCGACGGCATTTTCCAGAACCAGGCAGAAATCGACAAGCATGCATACCAGCCGGGTGCTGAACCTGGCGATATCAGGTTCCGCGACCTGAACAATGACGGTGTGATCAACGACAGTGACCGTACGGTCATCGGCAACCCGAACCCTTCATGGCTCTTCTCCATGAACAACCGCTTCGAGTGGAAGGGCCTGGAACTGAACATCTACCTCCAGGGAGTAGCCGGCAACCAGATATTCAACGCAAACAATGTCACCAATACCGGAATGTCATCCGCGACAAACCAGACGACTGCCGTCCTGAGCAGATGGAACGGCGAAGGCACAAGCAACAGAATGCCGAGGGCCGTCTATGCTGACCCTAACCAGAACTGCCGCGTTTCCGACAGATTCGTCGAGAACGGTTCATACCTGCGCGTAAAGAACATCACACTCGCCTACTCCTTCCCTAAGAGATGGATGGACAAAATTCATGTTGATGGCCTGCGACTCGCCCTTTCATGCGAAAATGTCGCCACCATCACCGGGTATTCGGGCTTCGATCCTGAAGTTTCCATCAACGGCATCGATGCATCACTCTATCCTATTCCGAGGACTTTCAGTGTAGGACTCAACTTGAACTTCTAATCGCAGCATCATCATGAAAAAGATAACAACAATATTTCTGGCAGCATCCATAATGGTATCCTGCAGCGATTTCCTCACGAAGTCGCCGTCAAGCCAGGTCGACCCTGACACCAACGTGACGGAGGATGTGGCAGTGGCACTCACAAATGCATGTTACCGCACACTCCAGTCTTCCAATATGTACAACCAGCGCATCTGGACCCTTGACATCGTAGCCGGCAACAGCAATGTCGGCGCAGGCGGCGGCACAGACGGTCTGGAGACCGTACAGGCAGCCCAGTTCGTGACCCAGAGCGACAATGGAATGGCTCTGTACATGTGGAGGTCCCCTTGGGTTGGAATCGGACAGTGCAATATCGTGATCAACAGTGTCAGCGGGGCGGAAATTGATGAAGATGTGAAGAATCAGTGTCTCGGCGAGGCTTATTTCCTCCGCTCCCACTATTACTACATTCTTGTACGCCTTTACGGAAAGCTCCCTCTCCGCACGGAGCCTTATAACCCGGGTGAAGACCCTGCAATCGAAAGAAGCTCGGTGGAAGATGTCTATAACCTCATCATCAGCGACTGCTCCAAGGCAATCGAGCTTCTTCCCGCAAAGAACGAGTATGACAGCATGAATCTCGGCCGTGCCTGCAAGGAGGCTGCAATGTGCCAGCTGGCTGACATCTACCTCACTCTCGCCCCGAAGGATAACTCTCTCTACTCGGAGGTCGTGGATCTTTGCAATGAAATCGAAGGATACGGCTACGACCTTTCCACAATGAACTATCTGGACAACTTCGACGCCACAAAGAACAACACTGCGGAGTCTCTCTTCGAGGTACAGTATACGGGCAATACGGAATATGATTTCTGGGGAAATGATGTACAGTCTTCATGGCTTTCCACATTCATGGGGCCGAGAAACTCAGACTTCGTGGCAGGAAGCTATGGATGGAACCAGCCTACTGAAGAATTTGTAAGCCAATATGAAGAGGGAGACCTCAGGAAAGACTGGACCATACTCTATGAAGGCTGCCCTGATTTCGACGGCAAGGCCTACAAGAAATCATACTCGAATACCGGCTACAACGTCCGCAAGTTCCTCGTTTCCAAATCAGTATCTCCGGAATACAATACCAATCCGGCCAACTTCGTGGTTTACCGCTTTGCTGATGTGCTCCTGAAGAAAGCCGAAGCGCTGAACGAGCTTGGCAGGACGAGCGAAGCTGCCCTTCCGCTGAACATAGTGCGCAGAAGAGCCGGGCTTCCAGGTGTTTCAGGCCTGACACAGGAGGAGATGCGCGAGAAGATCATCCACGAGCGCCGCATGGAACTCGCATTCGAGGGCCACAGATGGTTCGACATGATCCGCATAGGTGATGGAGACTATGCTGTCGATTTCCTCAAATCCATAGGCAAGACCAATGTGAACAAGAACAGGCTCATCTTCCCTATTCCCCAGACGGAAATGGATGCCAATCCTCTGATGGACCAGAACCCTGGATATTAACAGATAACATGAATGATTATGAAACCGTATATTTTGACACTGGCAGCAGCAGGCGCATTGATTCTTTCGGGCTGCACTGACAATAGTTACATGGAACTGGACAAGGGCAGCAATGACCTTACCC
>SFPH01000258.1 GCA_004552115.1 Bacteroidales bacterium | reverse complement strand
ATCCGTCAGGACTTCCTCTTGCATTTGAATAAGCCTGCACGCGCATTGAGCTGGGACAGGCCTACGCCTAAAGTGGCAAGGATGATGCCGATCCATTGCTTGACGCTGAGAAGTTCGCTGCCGAGAAGCCAGCCCGCCAATGCCGTCACTACCGGAATCGTGGACATGAATATGCTCGACTTCGCCACGCCGAGATGCTTGATCGTATTTGCCCACAATGAGAAAGCCGCTCCGGAGCAGAGAATCGCAAGACAGAGGATCGGTTTCCACACTTTCCAGCTGAGATAGAGCGAAGCGTCGAAACCCACAAGCCCGCGGTGGACAAAGAGGGGCAGAAGATACACGGAACCTATAAGGAACTGGTACATGACGATTACCGCAGGATCGTACCTTGTGCTCAGGATTTTGGTCACGGAGGCATTGCCGACTTCCGAGAGGACCGCTATGACCAGCAGCAGGAATCCCATCCAGAAGGCTTCGCCGACCGAATTGGAGACCATCGTGACAAGCACGATGCCACCGAGACATACCAGAATGCCGAATATGTTGACAATGGTGATTTTCTCCCTGAATGCCAATACGCCAACCAATACGGAAAATATCGGGCCCAAGGCAATGATGAGGGAACTGTAGGTCGGAGACTCCGTGAGCTGGATGCCGTAGGTCTCGGTCACAAAATATATCAGCGGCTCGAACATGGCCACGAGCAGAAACTTCGGCACATCCCGGCGATGAATTCTCAGGCTCTTCCCCCTGGCGATGTTCCAGAAGAAAAGGAATACCGCCGCAATGGCAATTCTGACAAAGACGACATACTCCACAGGAATCCCCATGGAGAGAAGAGAATCACTCCAGATATAGGACATCCCCCAGAAGAGGATGGCAAAGAGTGATAACAAATATACTCCGATTTTGCTATTTTGCTTGCAATCCGTCATCATAATCAAGACTTCCGGTTACAAATATAGCACTTTTGAATTAATTATGAATAAAAATACAGAGAAATATTTGCCAGAAAGTGCTATTTTTCTGTCCGAAAGCCCGGATGGTCGAGGCGGGCAAGGAATTCAACGCAACAGGCGCAATGAGATCCTCCTGCGGTCAAGATCGACCCCGATTATCCGGACAGTCACCTGCTGATGCAGTTTGAGGTTGACCCTTCCGCCCCGTCCCCCACCCATCTGGGAAACGTGGATGAGACCGTTCTCGTGAACGCCTATGTCCACAAAGGCCCCGAAGGCGGTGATATTGGTTACGATTCCAGGGACTTCCATCCCCTCGACCAGGTCGTCGATGGAATGGATATCCTCCGCGAATGAAAACTCCTTTGCCGACTCGCGGGGGTCGAGCCCGGGCTTGGCGAGCTCCTTGATGATGTCATTGATGGTAGGAAGGCCGAAAACCTCGTCCACGTAGCTCTCAGCCTTGATCTTTGAGCAAAGGTCAGCATTGCCGACCAATTCCTTCGCCGAAACTCCAAGGTCTGAGGCCATGCGGGCTACAATGTGATAGCATTCCGGATGGACGGCAGAATTGTCAAGCGGATTCTCAGCCTGAGGGATACGGAGGAAACCTGCGCATTGCTCAAAGGCCTTGGCACCCAGTCTCGGCACATCCATAAGTTCCTTGCGGGACTTGAAAGCCCCTGACTCAGACCGTTTTCTGACAATATTGGCAGCGAGAGAAGGACCTATGCCCGACACATAGCTGAGCAGATAAGGACTGGCGGTATTGAGATTTACACCTACCGTATTGACGCAATGCTCCACGGTATTGTCAAGTTTCTCCCTGAGAAGGTTCTGGTCCACATCATACTGATACTGGCCGACGCCAAGCGACTTCGGATCAATCTTGACCAGTTCCGCAAGAGGGTCCATGAGCCGGCGGCCGATTGACACCGCTCCCCTGACGGTCACATCCTCATCCGGAAATTCCTCGCGGGCGGCCTCAGATGCGGAATAGATGGATGCTCCGTCCTCGCTGACCACGAATACCCTGCAACCATCCGGAAGGGCGATTTTCTTCAGGAATTCCTCCGTCTCACGGCTCGCCGTGCCATTGCCGACAGCTATGGCTTCGATTTCATATTTCTCTATCATTGAGGTCAATGCGACAATCGACTTGACCTTCTCGCTCTGAGGTGGATGAGGGAAGATTATCTCGTGGTGAAGCAGATTGCCCTGTGCGTCGAGGCAGGCAATCTTGCAACCGTTCCGGAACCCGGGGTCGATGGCCATCGTCCTCTTCTGGCCCACAGGCGGGGC
>SFPH01000031.1 GCA_004552115.1 Bacteroidales bacterium | reverse complement strand
CGGACATTGGAGAAGGTGTGGAGGTCGGCGTATGACGAAAGCAGGGATATGTTCCCATATGCCTGCACAGTTGCCAAGAACGTCGCCTTGGACATACTGTCAGAGGAGACTAAACGTCAGTCGTTGTTCAGTTCATTCGACAAGAAGAATGAAGATGGAGAGTGGGAGATGGACTGTTCCGTCTATGGCCGTACTGCAAGTTGTTGCTATGAGGCTTCATACCATCTGGAAGAAGTTGATTGCAATAACAGGTGGAACGACTTCCTTGCAGGAGTCAATGAGGCAGACCGGACCATCCTGATGCTCTTGCATGAACAAGTCAAGACCGCGGAGATTGCCGAAAGGCTCGGGAAAACCCAGAACTATGTTTCAGTGAGGATTCATAGACTGAAGAAAGGTGCCCGTCGCGCGTTGGCAGCATGACTGTCGGAGGCTTGCCGGAATGGAAAGGCAAAAAGCGGTTGCGAACAGATTACTGTTTGCAACCGCTTTTGTTTGTTGTATATACGTTGATGCGATACCGCTGTCAAGCACTCTCCCGCAGCCTCCAGTGACCGCCCGCGCTGACGTGGTCTGCCCTGTTGACCAAGGCCGCCAGCCTGTTGGTCTTCATCTGGGGAGCTCTGCCGTGCATATGGAGCAGGATGGCCTCCCTTTCGTCCTCGCTGAGGTCGAGTCCGCATATTGCCTCAAGAATCCGGACAGAGCGGCGTCCGTGGCCTTGAATCCAGTCGGTGTCGCGAGCCCTGGATGTACATACATCGTGCAGGAGGGTGGCTATGATGACGCTGCCGGCAGGGATGTCGCCGGCATTGGCCAAGGCATAGCCGCAGGCCTCAAGGGAATGCCTGGCGAGGCCTCCGAAATGTCTGTGATGGCTGTGGCATCTGGCCCTGAAGTAGTTGCTTCTCTCAAGGTATGCGATAGTTGCTTCAATGCCCTGGCGCCCTGTCGATCTCAGAAGGCTGATGATGTTCTGCCTGATTTCTTCGTTTTTCATAGTGTTGGGGTTTTTTATTCTTCCTATCTTATATACCTGAGATCTGTCATAATGACAGGATTCTGTCCGGAGGGGCCGAACGGGTAGCGGTCGGCCATCTCCCTGAGATATTCGTATTCCCCGAAAAGCCCGGCAGGATACTGGACGGAAACTTCATATGTCACAGCCTCCGGGCCTCTGAAAATGTACCTGCAATAACCTTCTATGCCGTCAGGATTCATGGTCTCAATGATTATTGCCGGAGAGATGAACCCGTCTCCAAAGCGAACGGATTCTTCCCTGAAGGAAGTTATGATGGTGCCCGTCCCGGTTCCGAATCTTTCCCTGATCAAGTCCTTGAACTCATCGTAGGAAAATGTCTGGAGCCCTTCATAATGGTTGATATACGCAAGGGAGTCCGGCGTGAACATCCCTGACCCATGATAGCTCATGTCCGCCTGCCACCTGTCATCGGCAGGCACGCAGCCGTCAGGTACTTCGAGCACACCTCCCCAATCCTGATTGTAAACCCAGAGCCGGCCTCCATAGCTGAATAAGTGCTTCACGGCATCAAGGCATTTCGCACCGGGTCCCAATGCTGTCTGTGCGAGGGAATCCAGCTTGCGTATCCTGCCGGCGTCCGCACGCATAAGTTCAAGTTTCTGCTCTATGGTCATGTCTCTCCAGCAGGGCTTTGAAGAATGGCTTGAGCAGGAAAGCGGCATAAGTGCCGTGACCGCCATGGCGGCGTTCAAAAGATGCTTCAGCTTCATGAAACTATAAATCAGGTAACTTGGTTCCATCTGTATATACTTCTTTGGCCTTGAAATATTACAATTCACGACAATGAAATATTATGCCTCCTTGAGTGTATATAGGATATGCGGCCGGCAGAACGATCATGAGCCACAGACCGATTGTCAATTCAGGCGAGTTGCTTGCATTGCTTTTACATTATTCCTATATTTGTGGAAGGAGAGTGGGCGGTTCTCCTTATTACGAAAAGGCCGGAAACAATGTTTTCACCCGTGCCCAGACCCGTCGTCTCGACAAATACCTGTACAGCAAAGCCCGTCAGGCCGCTGCCAGAATCGGAATAGCCGACAGCAAGGAGGCTGCCAGACAGAGGATTTCTTACAGAAGCCGGCTGGCTGGGCTTCAGCCTTTCCCATACCACAGATTTACTGATTTTCCTTTGAGATCCTTCAACATCGAAAAAATTTTCATTCCGCCTGTAATAAATGACTTCGATTGAAGTATATGATAGTAGAAAGACATTGCTTTAATAGACATATTCTATGAATATAACCTATAATCCATTCTTTGATCCGCAACTCTCCCCTGCCCTGGAAAGGGGTAAGGTTTCCTTCGGAAGCAAGACCGTCGGCCAGGATGGCCTGCTCGACGAACTCATGATGCGATGCGGCATGGCATTCGCCACCCATCCGGCGGGCACCAGAATCATATCTCTCATCGAGGCTCTCGGAAAGGACTCGAGAGACTATGTCTGGAGCAGATCCTTCAAGATAGACCCGGCAGGCGTAGCCCGCGAGATCATTTCGTGGCGGGACAACCTCATGCAGGACTATGAGCTCAAAGACCTCAGGGGAATCTCGAGGCGTCTTGATGACCTCGCGGACGTGAGCTGCAAAATACCCGCAGGAAGCGTGGACGCATGGCTTGCGCTGGAGGACAGGCTCCGTAACGGAGGCGTGAAGCCTCTCACGGATAGCGACGTCATCGACGTGACCGTCCCGGAGAGACTCGTCAGGGGCGTCGTCAGGAGAGTGCTCACGATGTGCGGCGCCACGGTCAGGTACCGTGACGGCATCAAGGAATGCGAAGGACAGAATGTAACCTTATACAAGAGCACGGAACTCACCGATGCATACGAATGGGCAGCAGGTGAGGACCTCTCGGGAGCCGTCGTCATAGCATCGGACAACCGCAGGCTCAACAGCGTTCTGCGCCGCCGCGGCCTTCCGGTGACGGACTCGCGCGTGGAGGCAGGCATCCCTGCCCCGGTGCAGGTGCTCAGGATGGGTCTTGCATTGCTGGAGAGACCACTCAACGTAAATGTTCTTCTGTCATACCTGCAGTGTCAGCAGAGTCCTGTTCCCCTGAACTGGAGGCGCAGGCTCGCAAGGGCCCTGGCCAAGGACGGAGGTTTCGGAGACGAATGGGACAAGGTGATGGAGTCTATCGATGAGGATGACAGGAAATGTCTCGATGCATTCCTCTTCGACATCATTGAGGTTCCGGCAGGAGACGGCGAAGGCGTGGAGTGCAAGGTTGTGCTTGACTACCTCTGCGGTCTCAGGACCTGGGCCGGAAAGAGAGTCGGCAGCGACAGGACAACAGACGAGGAGCGCGTGGCGTTCCTTACTCTGAGGGACGACTGCGATATCCTCATAGGATACCTCTCCGGATGTGGTGAGAGCATTGCCCTCGAGCATCTCTCCAACATTGTCTCTGGAGTATGCGAAGGTGTAGAGATCATCAGCGAGAAGGCAGAGCTGGGATGTCTCAGCATGGCAAAGAGCCCGCTTGCTCTGGACACCGTTCCCGGAAGAATAGTATGGCTTGACTGTTGCGGCGAGGGAACAGTCAAATATCCTTTCGACTTCCTCACGAAACTCGAGGCGGACGCCGTGTCTGAAAAGAAGGGAATAATCAGCCGCGAGGATTACGCAAGGCTCACCCAGCAGGCGGTCCTCCGTATGGTGGAAGCATGCCCCGACGTGACACTCTTCTCCCCTTCCTCCGATATGGGTGAGCTGCTTGCCGAGCATCCTGTGGTCACTTCCTGCAGGATGAGGGGAGTGAAGGAAACCCCGTTCTCAATCACCCGCCACGAGGGCCCGAAGATTTCTTTCAGGCCGAGGTGCGAGATGGAATTGCACAAGGACCTCTGGGGCGGCTTCAGCAGGCGTGACAGCCAGAGCAGCATAGAGAAGCTCATAGAGTATCCTTTTGACTACGTGACGGATTACGTGCTTCAGCTTTACGACTCCTCCGGCCTCCAGCTCCAGGACGTAAGGATAGTGAAGGGTCTCGTGGCTCATCTCTTCATTGAGAGGCTCGTCAAGGACTGTCACGAAGATCTCGACAAGATGAAGGAACTCCTCAACACGGAGTTCGATGGCAGGTTTGCCGAGGCTGTAAGACGAAAGGGGCTGGTGTTGAACCTCAGGGAGAACAGGACCGAACTCGTCATCTTCCGCAAGACACTCCGGGAGAGCGTGCAGACACTTATCGGCATACTCGGGGATAATGCCCTCACCCCGGTGGAGTGCGAGTCTGGCTTTGAGGAGGGATTCGCCCTCGACGAGCCGATCGGCGAGTTCGGGGGATCCGTCGACTTCATCACCAGAAGGCGGGACGGCAGCCTTGTTGTCATAGACTTCAAATGGTCAGAATCCAGCTTCTATGAGGGGAAGCTCAAGAACAACACAGCCATTCAGCTGGAACTCTACCGCGTGGCAGTGGAAAAACGGGAGAAAAAGAGGGTTTCGGCGGTGGGCTACTATCTGTTCCCGAAGAAGACCCTCTACACCTGCCAGGACTTGAGGGGCAAGGCTGTCGTCCGTGTGCAGCCGGATCAGATGGACTCAAGTCTGGTGACCAGAATCGGCAACTCCATTGAAGCTAGAAAGAAACAGCTGGCGGCCGGTACGCTGGAGATGGCCGAAGGCTTCGCCAAGGAGAACATCGCCTATGCCAGGGATAATGGCGATAATGTCATTCCCTTGCCTGTCAAGAACGGGAAAAAGCAGTCTCCGTTCGGACAGGGAGCGGAGAGCACCCCTCACCAGGTTCTTAAGGATATGATAAAGTAATATGACAATGGACAATATCACATACATCAATGCCGGAGCGGGATCCGGAAAGACATACACGCTCACCCACCATCTCTCCAAGGCACTGGTTGAAGATGGCATAAAACCGTCTGAGATAATCCTCACGACATTTACCGATGCCGCCGCCAGCGAGTTCCGCGAAAAGGCCAGAGCCGTGCTCCTCAAGGAGGGAAAGACGGAACTTGCCGCCGAGATGGGAAGTGCGGCCATCGGCACCGTGCACTCGGTATGCCAGAGGTTCGTGCGCAAGTTCTGGTACGATCTCGGGCTCAGCCCCGAGATGAATGTGATGAGCGAGGACGACAGGAAGTTCTACATCAACCAGTCCATCGCCGATGTCGTTTCCGAGGAGAATCTCAATTTCTTTGAGGAATTCACCAGAGATTTCGAGGTGAGCAGGTTTGAGGACAATGCCAGCAACATAGACTTCGACTTCTGGAAGAGGTACATAGAGCAGGTCATATCGGCTATGGCGGCATACGACATCAAGGACCTCAGGGAAAGTGCCGAGCGCTCGAAGGGCATCGTGAGGGAACTCTTCCATAGCAAAGATCCGGATTGCAGTATCCTGGGGAAACTGCAGAAGACATTTTCAGAATGGGCACCAACCAACAGGAGATACAAGGACCCGGATGCCAAGGTAGCCGAGATGAACGCAGCCATCAGCGGCGCATCATCCTATGCCGGAGCGCTCAAACTCTGGAAACACGTATCCGATACCCTTACGAATACGTTCGTGAAAGGAAATCCCGGCTTCGATATTAATCTTCTGAACAGCACCCTGACTCAGCTCATCACCTCAGAGAAGTACGGTGAAAAGATATGCCTGTGCATAGACAAGATCTTTGACAATGCCTCAAAATGGAGGGCTGAGTACGTAAAGTACAAGCAGGACCATCACCTTCTCGACTTCGACGACATGGAGCAGTACTTCCTGCGCCTTCTCACCGAACCGCAGTATGAGGAGCAGCGGAAGGAGATCGCGACATACAGGCTTGTCATGGTGGATGAGTTTCAGGACTCCAACCCGGTCCAGATACGCATCTTCGAGGCGCTCGCCGGCATCATAAGGCCTTACGGCGGACGTTGCGAGTGGGTCGGAGACCCAAAGCAGTCCATCTACGGGTTCCGCGGATCGGACACCGACCTCATAACCGAGGTCACGGCGAAGGTGGTTCAGGGCAAGCCTCTGGGCACATCTTTCAGATCACGCCCGGAACTCGTGCACCTCGTTAACGACATCTTTACGAGGGCTTTCGAAGGCATTGTGGATGATGGTATGATAAGGCTGGAGAACCAGGACAGGAGCGGGGAGGAACTGAAGGGGAAATCACCTTTCATTCATTGGCATTGCAAAGGCAATAAGGACGTATATGTGAAAGCGCTGGCATGGAAAGTCAAGGAGTTGCTTGATAGCGGGCTCCAGGTGTGCGACAAGAAGGAGACTGGCGAGAAGATGGGAAAGGAGCGCCGGGTGAAGGCTGGTGACATTGCCATACTCTGCCGCAGCGGAGCTGATGTACAGAAGACCGTGAGCGCCATGCGGGCACTCGACATCCCGGTATCCGCAACCACGCCCGACCTTTTGGACTGGGCTGAGAGTCAGCTCGTTATCGATATTCTCAGATACATCTCGGACCCGGACATGCCGGAAGTGAGGGCATCCCTCGTGCACCTTCTTGAGAACATGCCTACGGAATCCCTCATCCTGGAGAGGCTCGGAGTCGTAAGGGCTGAGGAGTTCGATAGGGATGATGACGCCTGGCTTAAGGACAAGGGCCTGTTCAAGGCGCTCGACAGAATCGCCGCGAGAGTCGGCTCGTCGGATATCCAGGATATGATATCCACCATCATCCTCGAGCTCGGTCTAAAGGACGTGGTCTCCCGCTGGAGCAGCGGCAATGCCCGACTCCAGAACCTTTCAATGCTAGAGAGCCTTGCCGGGGACTATGAAGACCACTGCCGGCAGCTCAGGCTCACCCCTACCATATCGGGATTCATCACCTGGATCTCCGACCAGGAGTTCAGCCAGGGCAGCAGGGACAACTCGTCGGATACTGTCAAGGTCATGACGTACCACAAGAGCAAGGGTCTAGAGTGGAAGGTTGTCATTCTTGAGAGCCTTAACAATGACTTTGCGAACGATGCGTCCATCGCCAAGAAGGAGTTCACGTCGGTAAAGCCTCTGAAAGACAATGACAATGGCTACTTCATCCACTTCATACCGGCACTAAGCGGCAAGAGCGAACTACCTGATGTACTCTTGAATGACATCATTGGAACTGAAATCTTCCAGGAAATCCGGCGCAGGCAGATTGCTGAGGAAAAGAGGATAATGTACGTAGGCATCACCCGTGCAAGAGACTATCTCATCACAACCTCCAACACGGGAAGAGGTGACAAAACCACCCTGCGCACTCTGGCGCATTGCGGCGTTGGCGAGGAAAATTTCACCCTCGAGGCGGACAACAGGGCTACCTTCTGGAAGGTCAATGGGGAGAGCTACGCTGCGGACTACTGCGAGATTGCGCCGAAGCCTGAAGGAGAGGAAGAGGCGCCATCCGTGGCGGAATCTTCAGAGTGGAAAGCCATCGAGACGGACAGCAGGCACCCTCTCATTGTCTCTCCAAGCCGCGTCAATGCGACTGATGAGATGATGGACAGGGTCACTGCAGAGGTGGTAACCGGGTGCGGTACCTGCATCCATAACATCTACGCCGCCTACAGGCCTGGTGAGACCGAATGGAACCACTGCATGGCGGAAGGCCTTGTGAAGGCGGCGGGTCTCGAGAAGCAGATAACCGACATCGACGGAGTCATCAGGACCGAGGACAGGCTCTTCACCCATCTGGAGAAGACCTACGGCAAGAGTGTGAAGATTCTGAGGGAAACACCTTTCACCCTTGTGCTGGACAAGGCACAGGCTGACCAGATTGGACTGCAGGAAGGGCAGGTCGTGCGCGGAGAGATAGACCTCGTATGGATGCTCGACGACGGCTCATGCGTGATTGTCGACTACAAGAGCTACCCTCACTTCGACAGGGACATCAACGCTCCTGAAGTCAGGGAACACTATGCGGGCTACACCCCACAGCTCACCCTCTACACCTATGCGCTGCAGAGTGCCGGATACAGGGTGACAGACAGACTGATCTACTATCCGTTGCAGGGAAGAATAATCAGAATCAATTAAAAGGTATATGTTCGACAAGGTTAAAGGCATAGCGGTCAAGGGAGGATTCTTCGGGGAGGAATCCAAATCGCTGGGTACTATTCTCAGCAGCAGGATGAACATCGTATTCGGAAGGAACAGAAGTGGAAAGTCCACCCTCGCAAGGGCTTTCACGGAGCAGAAAAAGGAAGCGATACAGAACCTGTACATGAGACCTGTCCTGAATCCATGACTGGCTACCCGAATTGTCCTATATTTATGCAATAATCAAGTGGATAATTCCGGACAATGATTATCTTTACGTGAAATCTTGTGAAAATTATTCAATTGTCTGGATATGAAACGAATTTATCCTTTTGTTGCATTTATTGCACTCGCCATCTCATCAGCACTTTCCTGTCAGAAGGGACCCGAAGAAATTCTGGGCACTGTTACCGGTGAGGCGACACACATTTCCTGCCGCAATGCAAGACTTTCCGGAAACGTCACTATGCCTCAAACAACATCCCCATACACTAGTTTCGGTGTATTGTATTCTACTTCGACAGGTATCATTATCGGTTCAGCAAATCAGTTGGAAGCAACAGAATCCGATGGGGTGCGCACTCGAAATGAACCCTGCGGCCGGCGGCAGTGCGGAAACGCAGCACATACCAGTCTCCGGACCGGGAGGAGGACAGCACTGCACGTCCGGCGGCCCTGTCAGCCGGTTTGAGAGGATTGCGGGACCTTAGCGTGCAGACCCCGTCAGAAGATGGCGTGACAGTGGCTGCAGTGACCATTCCGGCATCCCAGGAGCATGAAACCTCGCAGCCTCCCCTTGCGCGGAGTCCCCGGAAACTGCCTGAAGGCCAGGAGGATGGCAATGCCGGGAGCAGATCAATGCAGAACCCAGGGATGCCCTGAGCTATTGGAATATGTGACTGAAGGAGCATCTCGGCCACGCCGGCGCAGCCGCCGAAATTACCGTCTATCTGGAAAGGCGGATGGGCATCGAGAAGATTGGGATAAGTACCTCCACCCCAATGCTTTCCGTCATCCACATAACGGAGCAGCATACGGTATATGCCGTAGGCCTTGTCCCCGTCATGGAGCCTGGACCAGAGATTGATTCTCCAGCCGGTGGACCATCCGGTAGTCGGGCCGTCCCTAAGTTCGAGAGAGCGCTCGGCTGCAGCGGCCAGTTCAGGAGTAGTCTCCGGAGTTATATGCCTTCCCGGGTAGAGACCGACCAGATGGGACTGGTGCCTGTGATGAGGGTCGGCATCCTCCCAGTCATAATACCATTCCTGGAGATTGCCCTTATGGCCAATCTGGTACGGCCTGAGCCGGGAAAGAACCGAGTC
>SFPH01000257.1 GCA_004552115.1 Bacteroidales bacterium | reverse complement strand
GGACAGGAGACGGGGAAAGTCCCGCCATTTCCGGATGGATGAAAGATTGTCGGCGCCCATCACGAGGGTGAAGTCATTCTCCGGCTCCCTCTTCTTCAGCTCGTCCAGGGTCCGTATGGTATAATGCGGAGGCTCCATCTTCAGTTCGATGTCGTCCACCCATACGTGCAGCTCAGGATGCCTCCTGACGGCCTCCACAGCCGCATTGTACCTGGCCTCTCCGCTCTCCGCGCTGATGCTGTCCTTGAGCGGGTTCTTCGGCGACACGACCAGGTACACCCAGTCGAATCCCTTCTCTACGGTGAGGTATTCCATTATGGCCTTGTGGCCTATATGCAGGGGGTTGAACGAACCCGAATAGACGGCGATTCTCATTGTCGGAGCATGTCCGGATTATTCGGAAAGGAAGTCGTCCACTATTTTCTCCGCCTCGGAGAATGCGGTCCGGAGGTCGTCATTGACCAGTATGTAGTCGAATCTGTCGGCGTAGGTCATTTCCTCAGCGGCCTTCGCGACTCTTTTTTCAATGGCCTCGGGACTGTCGGTACCCCTTGCCACGAGCCTCTTCCTGAGCTCCTCCACCGAAGGGGCCTGGATGAAGACAGAGAGGGCCTTCTCCCCGAAGTATTTCTTCAGGTTCACTCCGCCCTTCACGTCCACGTCGAAGATGATCACGTGCCCCTTGTCCCAGATTTTCTGGACCTCGGATTTCAATGTGCCGTAGTACGAGCCCGCATATACCTCCTCATATTCCACGAAGCAGTCCTCCGCGATTCTTCTGCGGAACTCGTCGGGAGTCAGGAAATGATATTCCACCCCGTCCCTCTCGCTTCCTCTCGGCTGGCGGGATGTTGCCGATACTGAAAACTCCATCTCTGGATGAAGCTTCAGGATGTGTCCTACTATGGTGCTCTTGCCGGAACCGGACGGTGCGGAGAAGATTATGACTTTATTGCCCATTCCTAAAATGTTTCAATTTTCGTTTATTCCGCAAAATTAGTTATTTTTGTGCGATTTAAGGAATATGCATGAGATTTCTTGAAGGAGGATATGACATTTTGTCGCATTGCGGAACAGTGGCAGAATTGTTGTATTGCAGACATAGAGGAAAACATTGAAATTATTCATTAACTTTTTTATAGAATATGGTTTCTTATAAAGATCTGGGCCTTGTAAACACCAGGGAAATGTTTGCAAAGGCAGTAAAGGGAGGTTATGCAATCCCTGCCTTCAATTTCAACAACATGGAGCAGCTCCAGGCCATTATCCAGGCTTCTGCCGAGACCAAGTCTCCGGTTATTCTCCAGGTTTCAAAGGGTGCCCGCAACTATGCAAACCAGACCCTTCTCCGCTATATGGCAGAGGGCGCTGTAGAGTATGCAAAGGAACTCGGATGGGAGCATCCGCAGATTGTTCTTCACCTCGACCACGGTGATTCTTTCGAGCTCTGCAAGAGCTGCGTTGACATGGGCTTCTCTTCAGTCATGATCGACGGCTCCGCTCTTCCATACGAGGAGAACATCGCTCTCACCAAGAAGGTTGTCGAGTATGCACACCAGTACGATGTAACCGTTGAGGGTGAACTCGGAGTCCTCGCAGGCGTTGAGGATGAGGTCGCTTCAGAGGTTTCCCACTACACGAAGCCTGAGGAAGTCATTGACTTCACCAACAGGACCGGCGTTGACAGCCTTGCCATTTCCATCGGTACTTCACACGGCGCATACAAGTTCAAGCCTGAGCAGTGCACCCGCGACCCTAAGACAGGCCGTCTCGTACCTCCGCCACTCGCATTCGACGTTCTCCACGAGATTGAGAAGAAGCTCCCTGGCTTCCCTATCGTTCTCCACGGTTCTTCTTCAGTTCCACAGGAGTATGTTGACATCATCAACGCCAATGGCGGCAAGCTCCCTGATGCAGTAGGTATTCCTGAGGAGCAGCTCCGCGAGGCTTCCAAGTCAGCAGTCTGCAAGATCAACATCGACTCTGACTCCCGTCTTGCAATGACAGCCGCTGTCCGCAAGGTATTCGCTGACAAGCCGGGTGAGTTCGACCCGCGCAAGTACCTCGGACCTGCACGTGACGAGATGAAGAAGCTCTATGAGCACAAGATCATCAACGTTCTCGGTTCCAACGGAAAGGCTGAATAATTCGGCTAGTTTCCCCGCAGGGGAGTCAGGGGCATCTGAGACATAAGACAGGCGGAAAGTCCGCGGGTTTGTCCCGGACTTTCCGCTTTTTCTGTCACCTTGTCACTCTCCGTGGCCGGACCATACTGAAAAATACATTATATTTGCAGCCGTTCCGGTGCATAATGATGAAGCATCGGACTAAATGCTGAAAAACGAATGATGAGAAGAGTAGTAATAACCGGAATGGGCATTTATTCCTGCCTTGGCACCACGCTGGACGAGGTGAGGGATTCATTGTATGCCGGGAAGTCCGGAATAGTATCCGACCCGGAAAGGAAAGAGATGGGGTTCAGGTCGTCCCTTACGGCTTATGTGCCGGAGCCCGACCTCAGGAAAGAGCTCAGCCGCTCGCAGCGGGTGTTCATGCCGCAGCAGGCCAAGTATGCATATTGTGCCACCAGGGATGCCCTGAAGGCTGCCGGCATTGACCAGGACTATCTCAATGCGCACGAGGTCGGCCTCCTCTATGGCAATGACAGCTCGACGGTTCCGGTGGTCAACTCCGTGGATATAATGCG
>SFPH01000030.1 GCA_004552115.1 Bacteroidales bacterium | reverse complement strand
ATGCCCAACCGGCATAAATCCACTCCTTTCCATTGGTCCTGGGCCATACCGCTGATTTCAGTATTCATTTCCGCCGCTGATTTCGCCTACCTTTCCGCCTTGAGACAGCCTGACTCGATGATTTCCGTAATTTCCCTGGTCAGGAGGAGTTCGGTCATCGTGTCATTCCTGTGCGGAGCCATTATCTTCAGGGAGCGGAACCTCAGGGCCAAGGCGCTTGACCTTGCCTTCATCATTGTCGGCATGCTGCTGCGGCAGTCCTTTCCGGGCTGATGTCGTGCTAGGGACGGCAATTCCCATTTCGCGACCCTGACGACTATACAAATCTGATTCTGAATGACATGGAGGCATCGTCCCCGGCCGAGCTGGATATTTCCCGGTTGCCCTCCGTCCTTGTGCAGAGGGGAGTCCTGGCGGCAAGTTCCACGGCTATGATGTCGCCGGTGCGGATGTAGAGCCGTTTCGTGGCCTCGCAGACGGCATTGTCCAGAAGTTGACCCGCCTGGACTGTGTCTTCAAAGATGTTGACCCCGTCCATCTTCACAGAGAAGGCAAGTCCATCTGCCTCCTCAATGCTCAATTTCGGGTCGGGCAGGAATGAGGTATGGTCCAATGTCAATGCTTCCGCATACTCCTCAGGCCCCTCTCCGATATGGTCGGCAGGGTAGAGCAGAACGCCGTAACCTACTCTGTCATAATATCTTCTGACAAAACGTGCCCCGACGCTCCGCCCGGGCTTGCAGACACGGGCGAAGACGGCGGGAGTCCATTCGAAGCTTTCCGTGAAATCAGGAGGGAAGAAATCCTCATTGTCCTTCTCCCAGGTCGTGTCCGGCCTGGTGACATAGTGCCCTCCGTATGTTCTTACTATTATGTTCAACGCTGGTGTCTATCTCCTCCGAAATGCTGGAAAAGGAGCTGGGTGGCATCTTCGAAGTCCTTGCCTTCCAATGGCTTGCGGCTCTGTCTTGCCGCCTCCTTTTTCTCCGCTTCAAACTGCTGCCTGAGGATTTCGAACTGCCTCTTGGTGTCAAGGGTGAACTCTCCGTTCTGAATCCAGGCGAAATACGAAGGCTCAGTGCGGTAAACCTCGCGTGCGGTCTTTCCCTTGTGCTTTCCGAAACTTATGATGGCCTCGCCGTCCTTTCCGAAAAGAAGCCTTCCGGCATAGTCCACGGTCTTGGGGCGGCCTGCGAAATTGGCAAGGAAATCCACATTGTTCTTCAGCTGGTCAGGATATCTGTCAAGCTGGCCTTTGAGCACCTCGTAGGTGGCGATAGTGTCAGCCTCGGCCGTGTGCGCATTCTCGAAATCCTGACCTCCGCAGTAGAACCTGTATGCGGCCCTGAGATTTCTCGGCTCCATTGCGTGGTATATGGTCTGGACGTCCACCATCTTCTTTTCGTGGAGGTTCAGGTCAATGTTCCTGTTCATGAAAAGGCGGACCCTCTCGATTTCCTCGGCCAGCATCGGCAGGTCGAACTTGGCCGAATTGAACCCGGCCAGGTCGCTGTCAGTAAGCCATTCCACCACTTCGTCCACAACCTCATGGAACTTCGGGCATCCTGCCAGATCCTCGTCCTTCAGTCCGTTCACCTCGCTTGCGCTCGGGTTCATGGGCTGCTGGCATCTGGCCACATAGTTCCACGGGCAGAGCTTCCAGGTCTTGATTCTCTGCTCTCCGTCCGGGAAGATTTTCACGAAACTCAGCTCGGCAATGCAGTCGGTCGCTATATTAAGCCCCGTGCTCTCGATATCGAAGAACAGGAGAGGCCTTTCAAGATTGAGATTCATCTTCGACCAAGGTGTTATTTGACCATTATCGGCATTACAATGCCGAAGACCTTCTCCGACTTGGCATCCTCCTCTGAAGGCATCAGGAGGGCAGACCGTCTCCTGTCTGCGAACTTCATCACCACTTCGTCACAGCTGAGGTTCGAGAGCATCTCGATGATGTGGGTGGACTTGAAACCTATCTGGAGATCGCTGCCGTCATACTGGCAGCTTATCTTCTCGTGTGCGGCAATCTCGAAGCCCAGGTCCTGGGCGGAAATCTCGATGAAGCCCGGCGTAAGGTCGAACTTGATGTGGTTCGATGCCTTCGGGGAACATACCGAAATGCGCCTTACCGTATTCAGGAGCAATGTCCTGTTGATCTTGAGGATGTTGGAGTTGTTCTGCGGGATGATGGTCCTGTAGTCCGGATATTTGCCGACAACAAGGCAGCAGATTATCACTGTGCCGTCGTATCTGAACACTACCGTCCTGGCGTCGAAGGTCACCTTGACGGACTCCACGTCCTTGCCGATGATGGATTTGATGACGGCGGCGTGCCTCTTGTTGAGGATGAACGAGCAAGGGTTTTCAGCCTTGACGTCATCAGCCGTGTAGCAGGTCAGCTTCTGCAGGTCGGAGGCCACGAGAGTGGTCGAATCCGGGTTGATGTCGAAGAAGATACTGTTCATCACCGGGCGGTTGTCCTCGTCGGAGGATGCGTAGATGGTCCTGCTTATGCCGTCCACCAGCGTCATTGCCGGAAATTCAACGGTGATGGCATCCGGTCCTGTGGTCTGGCACTCCGGATAGTCGTCAGGGTTGAAATAAGGCAGGGAGGATTCTCCGCTGGCCCAGGCGCATTCGAACTGGTTCTCGCTTATTGTCCTGATGGTGAGCGGCTGGTCAGGCAATTCCCTGAGAAGGTCGTTCAACTGTCTGGCAGGGACGGCGATTCTGCCGTCGCCTTCCTTGTTATCCACTGCGATCGAGGTCTTCATCGTGATTTCCTTGTCCGATGCGGTAACCTCGAGCAAGTCTCCGCTCAGGGAGAAGAGATAGTCTTCCAGAATGGCTTCCGTCGCCTTGGACGGAATGGCCTTTGAAACTGTCAGAAGGCCTTTCAGAAGTTCTGAGCTTGATACTGCGAATTTCATATCCTATATACTTTTATATTCGGTAAAACGGGTAACTACAAAGATAATCAAAATTCCCGACTTATGGCATATAATTTGATTTTTCAAGGCCTTGGCTCCCCCGGACGGGGAGAATCCGTAATTTGAAAACAATTAAAACAGAAAGAGATATGAACAAGTCATTGCTTACAATCTGCGTATCGGCCGTTGTTGCCGGTCTTACAGCATTCGGAGTTGTTAAAGCTTGCGTTCCCGGCGAGGTTGCCGGCGCATCTGCCATATCTGCCGACGGTGCGGCATACAGGACTGTCAATCTGTCACAGACGGATTATCCCGATTTCACATATGCGGCCGAGTCTGCAGTGGATGCGGTTGTATATGTCAAGGTGACGATCAGGCAGCAGCAGAATTATACAGTGGACCCGTTCTTCCGCTTCTTCTTCGGAGACCAGGCTACTCCGCAGTCCAGGGAGCAGCAGGGCAGCGGTTCAGGCGTCATCATCCGTCCTGACGGATTTATTGTCACCAACAACCACGTGGTCGATGGAGCTACCAAGGTGGAGGTGACATTGAACAACAACAAGACCTATCCGGCTACGGTCATCGGCACCGACCCGGCCACGGATGTCGCCATCATCAAGATTGACGCCCAGGGACTTCCGGTAGTTCCTTTCGGGGATTCCGACCAGCTCAGGCTCGGTCAGTGGGTCATTGCGATCGGCAGCCCGTACGACCTCAGGTCCACCATCACCGCCGGCATCGTCAGCGCTAAGGGTCGCCAGATGCCTCATTACAACGGTGAATTCAAAATCGAGTCATTCATCCAGACAGATGCCGCCGTCAATCCGGGAAACAGTGGCGGAGCCCTCGTCAACCAGAAGGGTGAACTTGTCGGAGTCAATACGGCAATCATCTCACAGACAGGTTCTTACACTGGATATTCATTTGCCATCCCATCCAATATCGTAAGGAAGATTGCTGACGACCTCATTGACTTCGGAAGTGTCAAGAGAGCCATCCTCGGTGTGACAATGTCGGCCATTACTGATGAAAAAGCGAAAGAATTGAAACTTTTCTCGCCAAATGGAGTATATATAGAGGAGGTTTTGGAAGGAGGCGCTGCTGACAAGGCCGGAATCAGGAAGGGCGATGTGCTCGTCAAGGTTGATTCCACGGCCATCACCTCTCCTTCATCCTTACAGGAAAAAATCAGTTCATACAATCCTGGCGACAAGGCTGCCGTTACCGTCATAAGAGGTGGAGACGAGAAGATTCTGGAGGTCACATTCCAGGGCACTGCCTCGGAAACCGGTACAAGAGATATTGACGGGTCCACTGCTTTCTACGGCTCCAAGATCAGGGAGGCGTCGAAGGAGACTCTTGCGGCTCTTGGTCTCAAGTCGGGAGTAGAGATTGTTTCAGTCGGCCCGGGCAAGATCCAGGATGCCGGCGTCAAGGACGGATTCATCATCCTTTATGTGAACGATCAGCCTGTAAGCAAGGCCGAAGATGTGATAAACATCGTGAAGAAGGCGAAGAGGGCTGTATATGTAGAGGGTGTGACTTCTTATGGCAAGGCCGCTTACTTCGCTTTTGGGAAAGATTAGAACCAAAGGCAATATATGAGACAACTTAAGATTACAAAATCGATTACCAACAGGGAGAGCGCGTCGCTTGACAAGTACCTCCAGGAAATAGGAAGAGAAGAGCTGGTTTCACCTGAAGAAGAGGTGGAACTGGCTCAACGCATCAGGAAAGGTGATCAGAAAGCGCTTGAAAAGCTTACCAAGGCGAACCTCAGATTCGTCGTTTCGGTAGCGAAGCAATATCAGAATCAGGGACTCAGCCTCCCTGACCTCATCAATGAGGGCAACCTCGGACTCATCAAGGCCGCCGAGAAATTCGACGAGACCAGGGGCTTCAAGTTCATTTCCTATGCGGTATGGTGGATCCGCCAGTCGATTCTCCAGGCCCTTGCAGAGCAGTCCCGCATCGTCAGGCTTCCTCTGAACCAGGTGGGCTCATTGAACAAGATCAACAAGGCCCTCTCAAAGTTCGAGCAGGAGAACGAGCGCCAGCCTTCAAGCGAGGAACTCTCCGAGATGATCGACGTTCCGAAGGACAAGATTTCCGACACCCTCAGGGTATCCGGCCGCCACGTTTCCGTGGATGCTCCTTTCGTGGAGGGCGAGGACAACAGCCTTCTCGACGTGCTTCCGAACGACGATTCCCCGAGCGCTGACCGCGGTCTTGTCAACGAGTCTCTCAATACCGAGATCGAAAGGGCTCTTTCCACACTTTCAAGCAGGGAGAGGGAAATCATCAAGTCCTTCTTCGGCATCGGCTGCCAGGAGATGACCCTCGAGGAAATCGGCGAGCGTTTCGGCCTGACCCGCGAGCGTGTGCGCCAGATAAAGGAGAAAGCCATCAGAAGGCTCAAGAGCCCGAACAGGAGCAAGCTGCTCAAGGGCTATCTCGGATAATGCTTAACCGGAAAATCAATGACACCAGAAACATTTATACAGACTAAGGCAGCCGAGGCCATAAAGAGCCTCTATGGGGCTGATGTGGAGCAGGGTTCGCTCCAGGTCCAGGTGACCAGGAAGGAGTTCGAGGGAGACTATACCCTCGTGGTATTCCCTCTGCTGAAGGTATCCCATTCGTCCCCGGAGAACACGGGCAAAGCCATAGGTGAATGGCTCAGGGAGAACGTGTCCGAGATTGCAGGCTACAACTGCGTCAAGGGCTTCCTGAACATTTCCTTCTCTCCGCTTTACTGGAACGAACTCTTCAATGACATATTGTCGGACAATGATTTTGGCCAGCTCCCATCCACGGGACAGAACATAATGGTCGAGTTTTCATCGCCGAACACCAACAAGCCGCTCCACCTCGGCCATATCAGGAACAATCTCCTCGGAGACTCGGTTTCAAGGCTTCTCAAGGCCTGCGGCAACAATGTGATGAAGGTCACCCTTGTCAATGACAGGGGAGTGCATATCTGCAAGTCGATGCTTGCCTGGCTGAAGGCAGGCAACGGTATTACCCCGGAGAATTCCGGCAAGAAGGGCGACCACCTCGTAGGCGACTGCTATGTGGCATTCAACGATATCTACAAGAAGGAAGTTGACGAGCTTGTTGCCGGCGGAATGACCAAGGACCAGGCCGAGAAGGAGGCCCCATCCCTGAAGGAGGCCCACGAGATGCTTGTGAAATGGGAAGAGGGCGACAAGGATGTCAGGGAACTCTGGAAGACAATGAACGGCTGGGTGATGGACGGCTTCGACAAGACCTACAGGGAGCTCGGCATTTCATTCGACAAGACGTATTTCGAGTCCGAGACATATCTCCTCGGCAAGGAACTGGTTCAGAAGGGACTGGATATGGGCGTGTTCGTGAAGGATCCGGACGGTTCCGTATGGTGTGACCTTACCGCGGACGGGCTTGACAGGAAACTCCTGCTCAGGAGCGACGGAACTTCTGTGTATATGACCCAGGACCTCGGAACTGCCGAGAGGAGATTCTCCGAATACAAGCTTGACAGCCACGTTTATGTTGTCGGCAATGAGCAGAACTACCATTTCCAGGTGCTGAAGCTCATTCTCGGAAAGCTCGGTTTCAAGTGGGCGGATGACATTTTCCATCTTTCCTACGGTATGGTCGAGCTGCCTGAGGGCAAGATGAAGTCACGCGAGGGTACCGTTGTCGATGCTGATGACCTTCTGGAGCAGATGTACGATGAGGCCAGGAAGACCTCCGAGGAATCCGGCAAGCTCGCCGACATGTCAGATGACGAGAAGGCCCAGCTTTACAGGATGATTGGTCTCGGAGCCCTCAAGTACTTCATCATCAAGGTGGATCCTAAGAAGACAATGCTCTTCAACCCTAAGGAGTCCATTGACTTCAACGGCAATACGGGTCCGTTCATCCAGTACACCCACGCCCGTATCAAGTCCATCCTGAGGAAGGCTGACGACCAGGGTATATCGCACAAGGCAGCTGACGTGCTTGCCTCCATTGAGCCGTCCGCCAAGGAGACAAGGCTCATCAAGCTGCTCTCCACATATCCTGCGAAGGTCGCGGAGGCCGGTGCGGCATATTCTCCTGCAGTGATTGCCAACTATGCCTATGACCTGGCGAAGGAGTTCAACCAGTATTATCACGATACCAGGATTCTCCAGGAGGAGGATCAGGATGTCCGCAGGTTCAGGCTTGTCCTCATCCAGACTGTCGCCGAGGTTCTCGTGAAGGCTATGGATATTCTCGGAATCCAGCTTCCGGAGAGGATGTAATGGCTTCCATTGAACAGAAAGAGTCCGCATACATGTTCCCGACTTCGAAAAAGGAAGTCGAGGCGTTGGGATGGGACTACATTGACATAATCATTTTCACAGGCGATGCTTTCATCGACCATCCGTCGTTCGGAACCGCCTGCATTGCACGCTGGCTTCAGAAATGGGGCTGGCGTGTGGCGGTTGTGCCTCAGCCGAACTGGAGGGATGACCTCCGGGATTTCCGCAAACTGGGCAGACCAAGGCTTTATTTCGGGGTCAATGCCGGAGCAATGGACTCGATGGTCAATCATTACACCGCATCCAAGAGGCTGAGGCACGATGACGCATATACTCCGGAAGGAAAGTCCGGACAGAGGCCCGACTATGCCGTGACGGTATATACCCGTATTCTCAAGGAGATTTATCCGGATGTGCCGGTGGTGATAGGAGGCGTTGAGGCTTCTCTCCGCAGGCTTGCCCATTATGACTACTGGAAGGATTGCCTGATGCCGTCGGTGCTGGAAACCAGCGGGGCTGATTATCTTTGCTACGGTATGGGCGAGAGGCCGATGCTGGAGCTGACCAGGGGAATCGAGGCCGGCTGGGGCAGGCGGGATATGCAGAAGATTCCGCAGATTGCCTTCATGGTCAGCGGCAGCCCGAAGCCGGGGGAAGGTGTCACTGTTCTGCATTCATTCGAGGAATGCCTGAAGAACAAGCGGGCCTTTGCCGAAAATTTCCATCATATCGAGACATTGGCCAATATGATGCATCCGGACATTATC
>SFPH01000256.1 GCA_004552115.1 Bacteroidales bacterium | reverse complement strand
GAAGGCATTGGAGCAGGGGCCGGAGTGGTTCAGCAGGCTCAATGCCGGATACCGTGTCCGCAGGGAGGCTGCCGGAAGGATCTTCGACCTCATCGGAGCCCGCTATGACCATGCTTCGGCAGGCCTTTTCCTCTGGGGCAAGGTGGACGGCGACAATGTCCTGCTGAAGGGACGCACCTGCCGGGATGAGGATGCCAGCCTCGGCGAGAGGGTTTCGGATGTCATTCTTCATGAGGCGGGAGTATTCATCACGCCGGGCTTCATTTTCGGAAAGAACGGAAGGGATTATGTCAGGATATCACTCTGCGCAACGCCTGAGGTGCTGGCGGACGCGGAGGCGAAAATCAGGGAAATATTATGATTGTGTCAGTCATAGGTCTTGGACTCATCGGCGGATCGATGGCCATTGACCTGAAGAAAAGAGGATTCGCGGACAGGGTGCTCGGTGTGGAGAATGACCCTGTCAATGCCGCGGCGGCGGAGAAAATCGGCCTTGTGGACGAGGTGGTCGGCTTCGACGATGCCATATCGCGCGGGGACATTGTCATCATTGCCGTACCTGTGGGGACTGCTGTGAAGATGCTTCCGCAGGTGCTGGACAGGTTTGCGGGGACAAAGGACAAGATTGTCATCGACACCTGCTCGACCAAGGGCCAGATTGTCAGATGCGTGCATTATCATCCCATGAGGAGCCGCTACGTGGCCACCCATCCGATGGCCGGAACCGAGTACTCGGGCCCATGGGCTGCCATGCCGAATCTTTTCGACGGCCGGGCCTGCATCTTCGCCAACAGCGAGGAGTCCGATCCGAAGGCGGTCAAGACCATTGAGAATCTCTATGACGTGCTGAACATGAGGCCTATCTACATGAATGCGGACAATCACGATGTCCACACGGCCTACGTGTCCCACATCTCCCACGTTACTTCATTCGCCCTTGCCCTGACCGTACTGGACAAGGAGAAGGACGAGAAGCATATCTTCGACCTTGCTTCCGGAGGTTTCTCCTCCACTGTCCGGCTGGCCAAGAGCAATGCTGACATGTGGGTCCCGATTCTTTCCCAGAACAGGGACAATGTGCTCCAGGTGATAGACACCTACATTGACAAGATGAAGGAGTTCAGGGAGGCGATTTCCGACTATGACGAGGAAAAAATCCGCAGCCTCATCGGCGAGGCGAACCGAATCAAGAAAATTCTAAGATAATTCAATATGGAAAGCAGACTCGATCTCATCCCCGTTTCCGAATGGGGCATTTTCCCTGAGGGAAAGAAACCTCTGATGATAGCAGGCCCTTGCAGCGCCGAGTCGGAGGTTCAGGTAATGCAGACTGCCCGCGGTCTCAAGTCCCTGGGCATCAATGTCTTCAGAGCAGGTATCTGGAAGCCGCGCACTCATCCGAACAATTTCGAGGGTATAGGAACACCTGGCCTCAAATGGCTTCAGAGGGTCAAGAATGAACTCGGAATGAAGGTGGCCACCGAGGTTGCCAGCGAGAAGCATATATTCGACTGCCTGAAGTTCGGCGTGGATATGGTCTGGATTGGAGCCCGCACCACCGCCAATCCTTTCCTTGTACAGGAAATCGCTGATGCATTGAAGGATACGGATGTCCCTGTGCTTGTGAAGAACCCGGTCAACCCGGACCTCGATCTGTGGGTCGGAGCTCTCGAAAGGCTCAACCAGGCCGGCATCAGGAAACTCGGTGTAATCCACAGGGGATTCTCGACATCGGACAAGATGGCTTACCGCAATTCCCCGGGCTGGCAGATTGCCGTCGAGCTCAGGACCCGTTTCCCCGAGATGCCTTTCTTCGCCGATCCGAGCCACATGGGAGGAAACCGCAAATATCTCCAGGAGATTTCCCAGAGGGCTCTTGACCTCGGTCTTGACGGCCTTATGCTCGAGTCCCACTGCGACCCGTCATGCGCCCTGAGCGACGCCAAGCAGCAGCTGACCCCTGAGGATCTCGGCGAGCTCATCTCTCATCTCGTTGTCCGTCAGAGCGATTCGGACAGCCCGGAATACAAGGAGAACATCGATCAGCTCCGTGCCCAGATCGACATCATTGACGAGAACATTCTCTACATCCTCAGCTCCCGAATGAATGTCAGCCGCAGCATCGGAAAGTACAAGAAGGAACACAACATGGAGAAGGCCAAGGCCTACGGCCTCTCAGCCGACTTCATCGCCAAGCTCTTCACGGCTATCCACGACGAGTCCGTGCAGGAGCAGAACAAGATACTTTCAGAATAGTCGGAAAGGTGACGCATGACAAAAAGGGACTGACCGGGTGGCCAGTCCCTTTTGCAATAATAAGGGTTTACTGCTGTTCGGCAAAGCTGACTGCGAATCCTCCGCCCGGAGCCATGAAGATCTCAAGGGAATCCGATGAAGTGACAGTCCTTCCCGTGATGGTATAGGCTTGAGGATTGTTCCTGTAATGCGCATCTGATGCATCTGCATAGATGGTTGCCTCATAGGTCTTGCCGTTTTCCAGGAATGACAGAGGAACGGACAATGTCCTGGCGTTCTCATCGTTCACGCCTCCCATGAACCAGCGTCCGCTCTTCTTTCCCTGACGGGCTGTCACAAGTATTTGCCAGCACGTACACAGCCATGGAAGCCTGCAATATCATGGCACTCAGCAAAGAGGAAATCCTGAAACTCGCCGACACACACCTCATATTCCGTCTGAACCTGCTCAACAACTACACAACAATCATACACAAAAAGGAAAACGCCACATGGCGCACGGCACCGGAAAGCATGGAGCAGCGCATAGGACA
>SFPH01000255.1 GCA_004552115.1 Bacteroidales bacterium | reverse complement strand
CGAGAGTGAATACCGCAAGCAGGAAGTACGCACCGGCCGTACGGACGGACTCCGGAGGGAAATTCTCTCCGGCCTCAATGAAGGGGACGAGGTCGTGACAGCCGGGACAGGCCAGGTCCGCCTTGCCTCAATGTCCGGCGTGGTCCCGGAAGGCCATTCACATAATCATTGACGCCTATGCTGGACAGTATCATAAAATTTTCATTGCGGAACCGCCTTCCGGTACTTGCCGGGGCAGTCCTTCTGCTCGCAGGTGGACTGTATACCACATACAATATGGATGTGGACGTGTTCCCGGATCTCAACGCCCCTACCGTCGTGGTGATGACGGAGGCGGCGGGAATGGCTCCTGAAGAAGTCGAGAGACTGGTCACCTTCCCGGTCGAGACGGCGGTCAACGGAGCCACGGATGTCAGGCGTGTCCGGTCTTCATCCACCGCCGGATTTTCCGTAGTCTGGGTTGAATTCGACTGGGGCACAGATATTTACAGAGACAGGCAGATCGTCTCGGAGAAGCTGGCCGAAGTCAGCGGCTCCCTTCCTCCGACCTGCGGGAAACCTACTCTCGGACCGCAGACCTCCATTCTCGGGGAAATGATGATAATCGGACTCCGTTCCGAAACCACATCCCTCCGGGACCTCAGGACCATAGCGGACTGGAGCATCAGGCCGAGACTCCTGTCGCTGGGCGGAGTGGCTCAGGTGACAGTTCTCGGCGGAGACATCAAGGAATACCAGATCCTCCTCTCTCCGGACAAGATGAAGTATTACGGTGTCAGCCTCAGGGAGGTCCTCGATGCCGCCGGCGACTCTAACCGTGACTCAAACGGCGGTGTCATCTACGAGTACGGCAACGAGTACATTATCCGCGGGGTCCTGTCCACCTCTGATGTGGAGGCCATTGGACAGACCGTGGTAAGGCTTGAGGGCGACGCTCCGATAACCCTCTCTGACATAGCTGAAATCAGGATTGGCGACAAGACTCCGAAACTCGGAACCGCCTCGCACAGGGGAGAGCCGGCCGTGCTGATGACCGTGACCAAGCAGCCGGATGCCAGCACCATCGAGCTCACTGCAAAACTGGATGAGGCAATGGAGGAAATCCGCGGCCAGATCCCTTCCGACATTGAAATATACACGGACATCTTCCGCCAGCAGAGATTCATCGACAGCTCCATCGACAATATCAGAAAGTCCCTGTTCGAGGGTGGCCTTTTCGTGATAATCGTACTCTTCCTCTTCCTGATGAATGTCAGGACCACGGTAATCTCCCTCGTCACCATACCATTGTCCCTGCTGGTGTCCGTATTGACATTGAAATTCCTCGGACTGACCATAAATACGATGAGCATCGGAGGAATGGCCATAGCGATCGGATCCCTCGTGGATGATGCAATCGTGGATGTGGAGAATGTGTTCAAGCATCTCAGGGCGAATAGGCAACTTCCTGAAAGTCAACGCAGAAAGATACTGGATGTGGTCTTCGAGGCCTCCCGTGAGGTCAGGATGCCGATTCTCAATTCCACCTTCATAATTGTGGTCAGCTTCATCCCGCTTTTCTTCCTCACGGGGATGGAAGGCAGGATGCTCAGGCCGCTCGGAATCGCATTCATCACGGCCCTTTTCGCCTCGACATTTGTCGCATTGACATTGACCCCGGTGCTCTGCAGCTATCTTCTCGGCAGCGGAAAGGGCGACAGGCGGGGCCAGGATCCGGCAATGGTCAGGTGGCTCAGGAAGTGGTATGAGAAGGCATTGACCTGGACATTGTCCCACCGCAAGACGGTTTTCGGGGGAGTCGCAGTCCTGCTTGCGGCAGCGATTGCCGTGTTCTGCACCCTCGGCAGCAGCTTCCTCCCGGCTTTCAATGAGGGCTCTTTCACCATCAATGTCAGCACCCTGCCGGGGGTTTCGCTGGAGGAATCCGACAATGTCGGCAGGATGGCTGAAAACATCCTCCTGTCCGTCCCGGAAATCAGGACCGTGGCCCGCAAGACCGGCCGCGCTGAACTCGACGAGCATGCCCTCGGTGTCAATGTCTCTGAAATAGAGGCGCCTTTCGAGCTGGACAAGAGGTCCAAGTCAGAGGTCCTTGCGGAAATCAGGACAAAGCTTTCGGCCATACCAGGGGTCAATATTGAAATCGGACAGCCGATTTCGCACCGTATCGACGCAATGCTTTCAGGCACGAGGGCCGGGATTGCCATAAAGCTCTTCGGCACCGACCTGAACAGGATGTTCGCCCTCGGAAACCAGATAAAGAGCGAGATATCATCCATCCCCGGAGTGGTGGACCTCAATGTGG
>SFPH01000254.1 GCA_004552115.1 Bacteroidales bacterium | reverse complement strand
GCGGCTGCGTGATGGTGATGGATGTGGAGACGGGGGCGATCTGCACTATGGTGAACCTGCTTCGGGACTCGGTCTCCAGGGCATTGGGAGAGACCTACAATCTGGCCATAGGCCGGAAGGGCAATCCGGGCTCCGTGTTCAAGACCGCTATCCTGATGAGCGTCATGGAGGATGCAGGAGTGAAGCTCTCGGACGAGATCCCGACGGAAGGTGGAGATGTGAAGATTGCGAAAATCAAGCCTGACGTCCACGTGAGGGATTATGAGCGGAAGACGGGCAGGAAGACGATGACCGTGAGAAAAGGATACGAGATGTCGTCCAACTACATATTCCAGAGGCTGGTGAAGGACAACTACGCCTCCGAGCCGAAGAAACTGATAGACAACCTTTACCGTTACCGCTTCGGGGAGGCTTTTGACTTTGACCTCCAGGGACTTGCGACTCCGGTACTCCCTTCTCCGGATTCCGAGCACTGGACAATGACTGACCTTGCGTCGGTAGCGATCGGATATGCTGTGGCGGAGACGCCGCTCCACATATTGACATTCTACAATGCCATTGCCAACAAGGGCAGGATGATGCGTCCTTACATTGTGGAGTCGGTGGAGAAGGATGGCAGGATTGTCAAGAAGAAGGGCCCTTCTGTACTCAATGGGGCAGTGTGCTCGAGGGAGGTGGCCGACAGCCTCACGAGTGGACTTCTGTCGATCACCTCGGAAGGCACGGCGTCAAGGCTGAAGGATGCGAAGCTGAGGGTGGCCGGAAAGACCGGAACGGCCTGGGTATATATGGACCCTAAGCAGGCCAGCAGGACGGATCCGTTCATGGACAGGGAGGGAAGGCGCAAGTACCAGGCGACCTTCGTGGGATTTTTCCCGGCGGAGCAGCCGAAATACACCGCCATCGTGGTGCTGTATTCATATCCTACGAAGGATGCTGTATTCGGAGGTTCGATACCGGCGGCAGTGTACAAGGACATCGTGGACAACCTCTACGTGATGGACAATTCCTTCCGGGAGGTTTACGGCGAAAAGTCCAGGATGCCGGATATCTCCGTGGACATGCCGGTGGCGGAGAGGAGCGGCAAGGTCCCTGATGTGAAGGGAATGGGGTTGAAGGATGCTCTGTACGCCGTGGAGAACAGCGGCTACAAATGCCTGTATTCGGGTTGCGGACACGTGGCTTCACAGAGTCCGGCCTCCGGAACGGCATTGAGGGAAGGAGGAACAGTAACATTGAAATTACAATAGAAGATGATATTGGAGGAAATCATATCACAATGCAATGCGGCCGCGGTCTCCGGCCCGTCCGGGATTGACATATCCGCGGTCTGCTGCGATTCCAGGAAGGTGACACCGGGTGCCGCCTTCATTGCGGTACGCGGATTTGCGGGCGATGGACATGAATTCATTGCATCCGCCATTGAAAAAGGTGCCTCGGCCGTATTGTACGAGGATGAGGAGGCTCTCCGCGGGCAGCTCGAAGGCCTGGACGGTGCAGTCAGGGAGAAGGTGGCGCTTGTCCGTGTCCCCGATTCGAGATATGCCGTGGCCATGGCGGCGGATGCCTTCTACGGCCATCCTTCCCGCAGCCTGACCCTTGTCGGCATCACAGGAACCAATGGCAAGACCACAACGGTGACATTGCTCTACCACCTCTTCACGAATCTCGGCTACAGGTGCGGACTGCTCTCCACCATTGCCAATTATGTGGGCGACAGGATGCTGGAGACAGCCAACACTACGGCGGACCCGATTACCATCAATTCCCTTATGAGGGAGATGGTGGACGAGGGCTGTGAATACTGCTTCATGGAGGTCAGCTCGATCGGTATGGAGCAGGAGCGCGTGGCGGGTCTGGATTTCAACATCGGCATCTTCTCCAATCTCACCCACGACCATCTGGACTATCACAAGACCTTTGCGGAGTATCTCCGCTGCAAGAAGCTTTTCTTCGTGCAAGAAGCTTTTCTTCGACAGTCTCCCGGCAAGCGCATATGCGGTTACGAATGCCGATGACCGGAACGGTATGGTGATGGTGCAGAACACTGCAGCAAAGGTGGTTACCTACTCCTGCAGGAGCATTGCGGACCATACCTGCCGCATCGTGGAGGAGAGTTTCGACGGAATGCAGCTCAGGATTGACGGTCGGGAGGTGTGGACCAGGCTTATCGGCCAGCACAATGCCTACAATCTCCTGGCAATCTACACTGCGGCCGTCATCTGCGGGGCCACAGAGGACGAGGCCTTGCTCCAGATCAGCCGTCTGGAATCCGCCAAAGGCCGGCTGGAGACCCTCAGAGGTCCGAAAGATATATCAGTGATAATCGATTACGCCCATACTCCGGATGCAATGGAGAATGTCCTCCGCACCCTCAGGGAGATCGGGCCGAAGAAGAATATAGTATGTCTCTTCGGATGCGGAGGAGACAGGGACAAGACCAAGAGACCGGAGATGGCAGCGGTTGCGGAGAAGTACTCCGACCGGATATTCGTGACTTCGGACAACAGCAGGACCGAGAGGACCGAGGACATCCTGGAGGATATCAGGAAGGGATTCAGCCCGGAGGGACTTGCCAGGGCATTGTTCATTGCGGACAGGAAGGAGGCTATCAGGGCCGCCGTGACACTTTCTCCTGCCGGCTCTGTGATTCTGCTTGCCGGCAAAGGACACGAGACATATCAGATAATAGGTACCGAGCACAGGCATTTTGACGAGAGGGAGATTGTCGGCGAGGTCTTCAAAACGATGGGACAATTATGATTTATGCACTTTTTCAGGCATTGAAGGAATACGACATTCCGGGACAGGGACTGATGACCTATCTGTCATTCAGGGCCATGCTCGGTTGTGTCACAGCCATGCTCATATCCCTTTTCGCGGGAAGAAGAATCATACGCTGGCTGCAGAAGAAGCAGATCGGGGAGACAATCCGCGACCTCGGCCTCGAGGGCCAGATGCAGAAGAAGGGTACGCCTACGATGGGCGGAGTCATCATTCTGCTCGCCATTGTCGTGCCGGTGCTGCTGTTCAGCGATCTGACCAGCATCTACACCCAGCTCCTGCTTCTCACCACCCTCTGGTGCGGGGGAATGGGCTTTGCGGACGACTATATCAAGGTATTCAGACACAACAAGGAAGGAATGAGCGAGAGGATGAAGCTCATTCTCCAGATAGTCCTGGGTTTCGTAGTAGGCCTCACCGTCTGCTTCAGCGACCAGATAGTGGTGAGGGAGAAGGTTGAGGTCAAGCCGGAGCAGACCCTCAATGTGGATACGGAAACCCTTGTCGAGGACAGCGTCTGGGAAATGGAGAATGTGGTCAAGAGCACCAAGACCACCATTCCTTTCATCAAGGACCACGAGTTCGACTACAAGGTGTTCTCTCCTTTCAAGGGTACCTGGGGATGGTATTGCAAATGGGCAATCTACGTGCTGATGATAGTCATTGTCATCACCGCCTGCTCCAACGGAACCAATCTCACGGACGGAATGGACGGACTTGCAGCCGGAACTTCGGCCATTGTCGGAGTTGTCATCGGTATCCTCGCCTGGCTCAGCGGCAATATTCTGAACTCGGAGTATCTGAACATCATGTTCATTCCGGGAACCGGCGAGGTAGCCATTTTCATGGCCGTGTTCGTCGGAGCCCTCTGCGGCTTCCTCTGGTACAATTCCTACCCTGCCCAGGTATTCATGGGCGATACCGGAAGCCTCGCCATAGGAGGAATCATAGGAGTCAGCGCCATCCTCATCAGGAAGGAGCTCCTTCTGCCGATTCTCTGCGGAGTATTCTTCGTCGAGAGCCTCTCGGTGCTGATGCAGAGATTTTATTTCAAATACACGAAACATAAATCCGGCGCCGGCCGCAGGATATTCAGGATGGCCCCTCTTCATCATCATTATCAGAAGATTGATGTCCCGGCCATCATCAACTGGCCGACGCACCCGATACCGGAAGCCAAGATTGTCGCCCGCTTCTGGCTTGTCGAGCTGATATTGGCTGTGGCGACATTGGCATTGTTGAAAATCAGGTAATCATGAATAACAGGATTGTAGTTCTTGGCGGAGGAGAAAGCGGAGTAGGTGCCGCAGTCCTCGCAAAGGTCAAGGGATTTGACGTTTTTCTTTCAGACAAGGGAAAGATTGAGGACAAATATGTAAAAATGCTCGAGCAATGGGAAATTCCGTTCGAGCAGGGTGGTCACACCGAGGACCTGATTCTCAATGCATCCGAGGTCATAAAGAGCCCGGGCATCCCTTC
>SFPH01000253.1 GCA_004552115.1 Bacteroidales bacterium | reverse complement strand
CGGCAGAACTATCCGCATTGCCGCCGCCCTGACAGCGGGAATTATTCTCATCTATCTGATTTTCAGATTCCTGCTCCAATGGAGACTGATCGGGACCATCCCGCTGACGGACGGATACAGTACCATGCAGTTTCTCGCCCTATGCTCCTGTGCGGCGGCAGCATTGTGCACACTTGGCAGAAGGGGCGGATGGGCTTCGTTTTCTCTCCTCGTCATAGCCGGGGCGGCATTGCTCGTGGCCGTGATGAGCAGCGCGGGGGCAAATCCCGGCAAGCCCGCACCCGTCCTGGATTCGCCTCTTCTATGCATCCACGTGATGCTGGTGATGATTGCCTACATGCTTTTCGCCCTTATGGCTGTCGGCGGGGCTGCCGCATTGATTCTGAATGCCTCGGGCAATGCACCTGCTCCGGACGGGCCGGACCCGATGGTGGAGAGGCTTTACCACATCGACTCTGTGCTCCTGTATTTCGCCGTGTTCCTTTCCTGGGGCCGTTATTGGGGCTGGGACCCGAAGGAGACCTGGGCCCTGATTACATTGCTCGTATATTCTTTCGGCCTGCATCAGAGCTCATTGAAAACAATGCGCAGGCCAATTGCCTTCCACGTTTTCACGCTTCTCGCATTCGCCTGCGTATTGATGACTTATTTCGGTGTGAACTGCCTTCTGGGAGGACTTCACAGCTATGCCTGAATCCTAAAGATCAATCAGAGGCAGCTTGGACCTGAGGTCGTGACGCTTGCCGATGCTGAATGACATTCCGAAGTTCATCTGCATCCTGAGCTTTCCGTATGGGTAAGGGATGCCGTTGTCGGTAGCCTTTGCAAACTGGGTCATCAGGTAGTCCGAGCCGATGAAGAAGTTGAAGCCTTTCGGATGGAGGCCGAGGATGAATCCTAAGCCGCCCCCGAATGAGGAAAGTGCTCCGTTGACGCTCATGGAGAACCAGTTGCAGGGCTTAAGATTGGCGTAGAGCCGGTTGCTCGTCTTGGTGTAGGGACCCTTGAAAGTGGTCGAGGACATTATGCCGACGCTGAGGCCGTCATAGAACGGCATCGTATATTCGGCTCCTGCGGTCAGGGTGCAGGCCAGCATATCGCTCCTTTTGCCGTTTGTGGAGGTCCTGCGGAATTCATACAGATCCTCAAGGCCGTCGCCGAGGGCGTTGAACTGCTCGTCAATGCTGTTTTCCTCGCCACCGTTGATGGCTATGTTCTCGAATCCGTCGAATACCCAGCCCTGCTCTCCTGTCTCGGCCAGCGTGCTGTTCTTCCAGGAAATGAATCCCAGGTCGCAGATGGCCAGCGAGAGCCTGAGTCCGCGGATGAGTTCGAAGTCGGCTCCGAGGTCGAGGGCGGCTCCGTAGCCGGAGACAATCTTGTCATATGTCCATGTATCGGTGGTGCCGATGTTTCCGAAATCGATGATGTCGTTCTCATCGGAGGACTCGGCTGAGCCGCTTTCACCCTTGGTCTTTATGTCCAGGAAGCCGCAGGATGCCTTCAATGTACCATTCGAGTGCACGGACCACCGGTCTTCCGTCATCTCTATCCGCATCTTGTCTACCCGGGCATCCACGTCGGCGAGTCCGGCAAGAAGTTTGAGCCTCGCTCCGACATTGATCCTGTCCGCTATCGTCCTTCTGTATCCGAATGCCAGTTCGAGTCGGGCATTCCCTCCAACTGCAAGGTCAGAGATGTCATAGTACTGGGATTTCCCTGGATTCTTCACAAACTCGAAAAGTTCGTATGGAATGTTTGCAGTCACGTCCGCCTTGACGTTGGCATCGAAGCTGAAGAAACCGTTTTTGCCCCATATTCCCAAGGTGAGGAGTGAGGCTGAAGCATTGAAGTTCAGCCTGTTGTTGTTCTTGAGCCTGCCGAGGAAGTCGGATGCGGAGACCTCGGGCCCCATGAAGGTGGTCAGCTGTCCGTCCGATGTAGGGAAAAGGAAGGTGTTCACACCCATGTTGGAATTCATCCCCATTCCGAATCCTCCGAGAGCCGGCAGCGAGAAGAAACTTCTTTCCGATGCGAATGCCGGATTGAAGCTGCGCCTCATATTGTATCCTTCAAGGAAGTATGCCGACTGCAGTCCCGTCTGGGCGTTCATCGAAGACAATGCCAGAATCCCGCCGGCAAGAATAGCCAATTGCTTTTTCATTTTCTTAAAGTTCTATGTCAGCCTTGCCCTGAAGCCGGGCTTTGATATTCAACATTCTTACCCCTTGAGCAGGGTCGAGGGGAGTGCCGAGAAGGTCTTTGCCCGGAGCGTAGCATTCAATCAGCAGCCTGAGCCCGTCCATCCGGGAAATGTCCCCGTTTCCGGAGACAATGATGGAGATGGGCGAGGTCGTGGGACTCCCCAATGTGCCGGCAAGTATTTCCACATCCAGCTCCGTGGTGATTTCCGGAATGGCATTTCCTTCAGTATCAATGGCTTCCGCTGAAAGAACGAATCTCATCGGCACTTGGTTCTCAAAGTCTGCCTTCAATGTCAGCCTGTCGATATCGAAAGTCACATTCTCCCCGTTGATGGTCTCATTCCATCCGTTGATTTCGTAACTGTCCGTGTCATGGTAGTCCTCCTCCGGAGTGAAAGGGAGGTTGATGAGGTGGAGGAAGTCTTCGACTAGTATCATCTCGGTGCTTCCGATAGGTGCGCTGATGTCGCCGTCAATCCGGATTGTGGAGTCAATGTCCTTGGTGAGGTCATAGTCGGAATTCATGCAGGAAGAAAGGGCCGCTGCCAGAATTGCAATGACCAGGACGGGTGGTTTTCCTTTATACATACC
>SFPH01000252.1 GCA_004552115.1 Bacteroidales bacterium | reverse complement strand
GGATTGATGCTCTCCTTGTAACCCGTCTCGCATTGAACCGTGACGGAAAGCGCATCATAGAGAAACTGGAGAGGACACTTTTCAGCCTGCTCCCTGTATTTCTTCTTGAGAGAGTCCGGAAGTTCCAGAAGAGCGTCCAGAGACCCGGTCTTCGCAACCATCAGGTTTCTGAAATGAGTGCTCAGCGAAGCTACGAAATACAATGCATTGAAACCTTTAGAAAGCACGCCGTCAAACTCCAGGAGCGCTGAAGGATAATCATTTGCCAGCATTGACTCCGTCAGATGGAAGCAATGCTCATAGTCGAGCACATTGAGGTTGCGGATTACATCCTCGTATTTCACGTCATTGCCGCAGAAGGCCACGGTCTGGTCGAAAATCGTGAGCGCATCCCTCATCGCCCCGTCCGCCTTCCTGGCGATTATATGCAGGGACTCATCGTCGATGTGAATGTCCTCCTTCGACGCTATCGCCCTAAGATTCATCACGATATCAGGAATGCTGATGCGGTTGAAATCGTAAGTCTGGCAGCGGGAGAGGATGGTAGGAAGAATCTTGTGCTTCTCCGTGGTCGCATTGAAGGCCGCCTGGGTCAGCATATGGACCTCGTCGATGATATAGACACTGTACCTGCCGACCTGCGGAGGAATCTGGACCTGGTCCATCAGTGCCTTGATGTCGTCCACACCGTTGTTGGAGGCGGCATCCAATTCGTGGATGCAATATGACCTGCCCTCGCGGAAAGAAACGCAGGACTCGCATTGCCCGCAAGGCTCCATATCCTCCGACGGGTTGGAGCAATTGATGATCTTCGCGAAAATCCTGGCCGCACTGGTCTTGCCGACACCTCTTGGCCCGCAGAAAAGATAGGCGTGCGCGAGTTTGCCCCTGATGATGGAATTTTTCAGGGTCTTGACAATGTTGTCCTGTCCTATAAGGTCCTCGAACGAGTCTGGCCTATACTTTCTCGCCGATACTATATATTGCTGGCTTTCTGACATAGCTTATTGATTATCAGCATTTAACAATTCGTCAAGAGTCTTTCGCAGAGCCTCCGCCCCGGTGAATACGATACCCTTGATGCCGAGAGCGGACGCTGCCGCCGCATTGGCTGGATTGTCGTCGATGAAGACCGACTCTTCCGGCACGAGGCCGTATCTGTCCAGAAGAATCCGGTAAATCTCCGGAGACGGCTTGATGACGTGCTCCTCGCCGGAAACCACCTTGCCGTCAAGAAGGGAAAATACCGGATAATTCCCGCAGATGCGGTAGAATGTCTCCGCCGACCAGTTGGTAAGTCCGTATATTTTCAATCCTCTGTCTTTCAATGATTTAACTAAATCATACATGCCTGGTACGGCATCCCCCATCATATCTGTCCAGCGGTCCCGGTAGAGTTCTATCTCCTTCTTCCACTCCGGGTGGACAGCCGAAAGCTCGGCAACTCCCTGATCGAAAGGCTTGCCCGCATCCATCTGCGAATTCCACTCCATATTGCAGATTTCGGAGAGGAAACGGTCAGCCTTGTCCCTGTCCCCGAAATAGTTGTCGAAAACGTAATGGGGATTCCAGTCAACAAGGACAGCCCCGAAGTCAAAGATGATGTTTCTCGTCATATTCCTTTTGCACAGAATTCTTACAAATATACCTATAAATTTCGTAACTTTGCCTCTATGAGAAAGATTATATTGACATTGGCGATGCTCGCCATCTGCACGGCGGCATCTGCTCAGGCGCAGATAACGACGAAGAAGGAAAAAGTCAGCGACTTCATGGTCAGGACAATGAAGGTGGCCCTCACGGGCAATGATTTCATTGACATACCCTTCAAGGAGGCGGTGAAGAACACCTGGACCCTCTCCCCCTTCGAGTTCTGCACCATTGACGAGTTCAAGAAGATGATGGGCCGGGATGACCTTTATTTTCTGGTTCCCACGAAGGTCAAGTACAAGACGGAGGCCAGGCCCGGCACAATGATGCTGACACTGTACAAGGGCCGCTCTGGGGCAAAGGACCCGGGCAGACTCGTGGAAGTGGTCAGCATGCCTCTATGCTCGGCCGACAACCCTTCGGGAAGGGAGGCCGCAATGATGCCGGGAATAATGGACATACTCCAGAGTTATATATCCAAGTCATTGGCTTCCAGGTTCTCCCCAATTTCCACAATGGTCAGGAAGCGGCCTGCGGGATGCCGGGTATATTTTGCGGAGGACGAGATTTCACCGTCCATCAGCCCTGAGGCCGCCGGGAAACTCCGCCAGAAGGGAGCCTTGATTGAAAAAAGCGAAGTGGCCGACAGCATTTTCATAGAAGGTGAGGCAGGGACTGCCGTGAGCTATCTCATCAGTCCGGCGTTCCCCGAAAAGGGCTCAGTATGCTGGAAGATGATCATCAACTCCAGGACGCACGAGCTCCATTACATGAAAAAGGAAGTGTTGAAGGGAGAGAGCGCCGGCTTCACAAAAGGCGAGATTTCCAAATTCAGATAATCGGGACAATGATTTCAGGGACAACAAGTTGCGGTATCAAATACGCTGTCCGCAGAAGCGGGTCGGCCGTGGCCTACTGTTCTCTGGGCATCAGTGCCGGGACCAGGTATGAGGACGGCTTCAGCAGCGGTATCGCCCACTTCACCGAGCACACCCTCTTCAGGGGAACCGGCAGAAAGAGCGCCTCTGTCATCAATTCCTATCTCGACAGACTGGGCGGCGAACTGAACGCCTACACGACCAAGGAGGAAATCGTGCTTCACGCCACCCTGCTGATGGAACTCGCCACCGATCCGAAATTCCCGGAAGATGACATCGCCACAGAGAGAGGCGTGGTGATCGATGAGATAAAATCGTACAGGGACAGCCCTTCGGACGATGTCTATGACCGTTTCGAGGAAATGCTTTTCAGGGGGCACGCCCTGTCAATGCCGATCCTGGGCACTCCGGAGTCGGTCAGGGGCATCACTTCGGACGAGCTGCACCGCTTCGTCGGCGAAAAATTCAGGCCGGAAAGGATGGCTTTCACCGTTGTAGCCGACATTGACGAGAAGAAGATGGAGGCCCTGATTCTCAGGCTGGCGGAAAAATTCTTCCCGGACGCTCCGGCAGTGGTCCCGGGAGGAGTCGCTG
>SFPH01000029.1 GCA_004552115.1 Bacteroidales bacterium | reverse complement strand
TTTCTCTTTCCGCGTCGGACCTGACGCCTTCGTTGTCATTGACTTCAACAAGCCTGATGATGAGAAGGTTGCAAGCCTCATAGCCGAGGCTTCAGATGCGAGGCATCTGTTTGTACTGATCCACGGCACAGTATTCCCTTATGACAGCACCAAGTATTACAAATGGTATTATCACGGGAAGGATAAAAATCCGGAAGCACGGGACCGTATGAGGCGGCTTCTGGCGGAGAACAATGCCATTGTGCTTTGCGGACATACCCATACGACGGAGTTTCTGCTGGACTGGTACGGGGATGGAGGGCGTATTACCCAGATGACAATGAACAGCGTATGGCGCGATGAATCCACCGGGATCTATGACATTCAGTCCGAGGGACCGGAGCAATATGGCAGGAAGGCCGCTAATCCTGTTTTCGATGAGTTCAGGCCGGGCCTGAAGGCATATTCCCGTTCCCTGGCCGCAGGCTCATACAGAATGAAAGTGAGCGACAGGGGAGTGACGGTGGATTTCTATCCGGGCGACTCTGCCAGGGCGGCGCACAGGTTCGTGCTGAGATGATGAGGACGGAAGTTTGATAACTGCCAAGTTGCAGATAATCGCAGAATATATTATATTTGCAGTTCAATTGATGCCTCCATAGTCTAATGGATAGGATTTCAGATTCCGGTTCTGACGGTAGAGGTTCGAATCCTCTTGGGGGTACTGCCTTTCGGGGCTTTGAGGGCGGTTTTCCGGTTTTTCGGGAGACCGCCTTTCAAATCTTTCCTATATCCACGACTTCGACTTTCCCCTCCGAAATCCTGAATCTTATGTCGCAGGTCTTGTAAGGCATTCCGTAGATCTTTTCCGGGTCATGCTGGTATCGTGGTGAGGGTCTCTGTGCCAGGACTTTTTTCAGAATCGGCACATCTTCCGCCGAACTCTTGTCCGTCTTCAGGAACTTGTCAATGAGATGCTCCGGGAAAATGACCTCAGTTTCCTCCCATGCCACATTGTCCGTGTATCCGGAATGTGCCTCGGGATGCGAATCCGCATATCTGATGTAGGGCTTGATGTCGTAAATCGGGGTGCCGTCCATCAGGTCCGCTCCCAGCACCTTGAGGACGGGGCCGTCCGGCGCATCCCGGTCCACCTTGTCCAGAACGACCGATGAGAGGCCCAGCCCGTTAGGCCTGAAAGGAGACCTGGATGCGAAAACGCCTACAGACTTGTTGCCTCCCAGCCGTGGAGGCCTGACCGTCATCTGCCAGCGGCCTGCATTGCCGGAAAACCCCCATATGAGCCAGAGATGGCTGAATTCTTCAATTCCTTTCAATGCCTCCTCCCTCCTGAATTCCGGTACGAAAACTATCTCTCCAGGAATGTCGGCCACCACTCCGCTCTGCCTCGGAACTCCGAATCTGCTAGGGAACGGGGAACGGAAATAAGCCACTGGGGCAATACTGATCATCTTGTCGCTGTCTTCCATCGCAGTGCATTTTAAGGAATCTTCAATTCTTCCTGAAAGCCGGCTGCCGATTCCTGCGCCGGTTTCATTGCAGCGGCAAAATTAGCATTTATTGGCATAATTTCATAAATTTGCCCTGATATGAACAGAAATGAACATTTGAACAGAATGATATTGGCGGCATCAATGATGGCCGTCATCGTTTTGACATCCCTTCCTTCCTGTCACAGGCGGGCGGAAGAACCGCAGGCGGAGGAAAAGAATGATACGGTTTACCCATTGGGATTCTGCACGGATTCATTCGACCTTATGGAGGGCAAAGTCGCCGGAGGCGAGGTCTTTACCGGGCTGATGACCAGGCTGGGCATGACTCAGGCCGATGCCATGCAGCTGGTGGCGGTGGCCGACTCCGTGTTCGAACCGAGGAAAATGAGGGCCGGAAATGCCTGGCAGGCTTATTACAGCGTGGACAGCCTCGATGCACAGGTGCTGGAATATCTCGTGTACAACAGGGACAGGATCAATCTTACAGTACTCAAGTGCACAAAGCCCTACGGGGCGTGGAGGGTGACCAAGCCGGTTGAACATACCCGGAAGTTCGCGGACGTGTCGATCACGTCTTCGCTCTGGAATGACATGACGGCTGCCGGCGCATCCCCGATGCTGCTTGTCCACCTTGAGGACATTTATGCCTGGACGGTGGATTTCTTTGGACTCCAGAAAGGGGACAGGTTCAGGGTGATTTACACCGAGGCGTCCTGCGAGGGGGAAGTCATTGACATTGACACGATTCACATTGCAATGTTCAACCGCGGCGACAAGGAAATGCCGGCGATCCGCTTCGACCAGGGCGACGGCGGGAATCTTTATTGGAATGAGAAAGGCGAGAGCATGCGCAAGGCCTTCCTGAAGGCTCCTTTGAGGTTCTCGAGGATCAGCTCCGGGTTTTCATATCATAGAAAGCATCCTGTCTCAGGCGTGGTCAAGGCGCATACCGGTGTGGATTATGCAGCCCCGACCGGCACTCCGGTGATGAGCATCGGAGATGGTACCGTTATCAGCAAAGGCTGGAGCGGCGGTGGAGGCAACACGGTGAAAATCAGGCATAATTCAGTATATACTACAGCCTATCTCCATCTTTCCCGCTATGCTGCCGGCCTGGCTGTCGGCTCAAGGGTGAGACAGGGCGAGGTGATCGGATATGTCGGCTCGACGGGCGTATCCACGGGACCGCATCTGGATTTCCGTGTATGGCGGAGCGGCCAGCCGATCAATCCTCTGAAGATGGAGTCTCCGAGCGAGGAACCGATCAAGCCGGAAAACCTTGCCGCTCTGGATTCCGTTTACCGTTTCTGGCATAAAGGGCTGGATTCGCTCTCCAGGCTCAATCCTGTGTCCGCGCCACAGGACAGTGTTTCTGTACAGTAGTTGAGAACTCATTGAATATGAATCCGTTGACAATAGTTCTCACAATTGCGGCATATTTCGCATCTGTGCTTCTCATCGCCTGGCTTTCAGGCCGCAGATCCGATAACGCCAGTTTCTTCACAGGCAGCAGGAGGCAGTCATGGTACGTGGTGGCCTTCGCAATGATAGGCTCCGCAATGTCAGGGGTTACATACGTCTCCGTCCCGGGAATGGTGGCGGTCTCGGGCTTCGGATATATGCAGATGGCCCTCGGCTTCATTGCCGGACAGCTCGTCATCGCCTTCGTGCTGATACCGCTTTTCTACAGGATGAACCTGGTGTCCATATACGGCTATCTGGAGGAGAGGCTTGGCGTGTCCTCCTATCGCACGGGAGCCTGGTTCTTCTTCATTTCCAAGATGCTTGGGGCGTCCGTGAGGCTGTACCTCGTATGCATTTCCCTACAGCTGATGGTATTCGGCCCTCTCGGTATTCCTTTCTGGGTCAATGTGTTGATTACCATACTGGTACTCCTTCTATACACATTCCGGGGAGGGGTGAAGGCAGTCATCTGGATTGACTTTCTGAAGACTGCCTGCATGCTGCTGTCGATAGTACTGTGCACGGTTTTTATAAGCAGAGCACTTGGTTTGGGCATCGGTGACATCATCCCGGCTGTGAGGGACAGCGGAATGTCCAGGATGTTCCATTTCGACGACCCGAACCATCCGCAGTATTTCTTCAAGCAGTTCTTCGGGGGAATGTTTACCCTGATTGCAATGACGGGACTGGACCAGGACATGATGCAGAGATCATTGTCCTGCAAGAACTTCCGGGATTCGCAGAAGAACATTGTGACCAGCTCGCTTCTTCAGACTGTGGTGATTTTCCTTTTCCTGGTCCTGGGCGTGCTGCTCTACCTTTTCGCCGGCAAGTTCTCCATCCCCTCTGGCGGTGATGAACTTTTCCCGGCCGTGGCGACCAGCGGAATGCTGCCTGTCATAGCCGGCATAATGTTCATCATCGGCCTGGTGTCCTGCTCATTCGCGGCCGGAGGTTCCGCGCTCACCGCACTTACCACCTCCTTTACCGTCGATATTCTCGGCACGGCCGGAAAATCTGAGACACAGGTCAGGAAGATGAGGGAGTGGACGCATGTCTCAATGGCCCTGGGAATGGGCGTGACAATATTGATATTCAATGCATTGAACAGTACAAGCGCAATCGATGCCGTGTACAGGCTTGCAAGCTATACCTACGGGCCGATTCTGGGAATGTTCGCCTTCGGCATCCTGACCGGACGCAGGACATTGGACAAGGCCGTACCGATGGTCTCCATTGCGGCACCGCTGATCTGCCTCGTGCTGCAACTCAATTCCGAACGTTGGTTCGGCGGGTATCAATTCAGTTATGAACTTTTGATTATCAATGGATTATTGACATTCCTGGGCCTGCTTGCCATGAGCAGGAAGAAAAAGGCTTCATAGTACGGGATTATTTAGTATCTTTGCAGTCGGACAATTAACATCAAACACTGATATTATGAAAAAATTGTTTCTTTCCATTGTAGTGGCAGCGGCGACTGCCATTTGCGCCAATGCGCAGCTTTATGTCGGTGCTGGTTATTCCTACTCGCCGACCGCATCCAAGGCAGGCAAGATAACCGAAAGGTTCGACAGAAACGGATTCTACATCCAGGCTGGCTACGGTCTCAATGTCGGCAAGCATCTCGGCATCGTTCCAGGGCTTGAGTATGAGGTAGTTACAAAGACGGAGAATGACGTTAAGCAGCCTGAGCAGTATCTCAATATCCCTGTCAAGGTCACTTACGGCTTCAGCCTCGGCAATATCGTGGAACTCGGTGCTTTCGTCGCTCCGACATTCAGTATGGGACTTACATCCAAGGCAAAGGTTGACGATACATCCGTTGACATGTATGGCGAAGATGGCTTTTACAAGAGGGGTGACTTCAGGGTTGGACTCGGTGTTTACTGCGACCTTATCGAGAAGGTCCGCATCAATCTCAATTACAACTTCGGCGTTGTCAACCGCTCCAAAGTGGACGATACTACAATGCGCCGCAACGGAGTTCAGCTTGGTGTCGCATATTTGTTCTGATTAATGTTTCCCGGCATTTTTGCCGGGATTTCTTTTTTGATAATTCAGGCAAAAGCAGTAATTTCACGGCCTGAAACACTAATACCTTTTCTATGTACGGAAAAATGAAAGAGCATCTCAGCCGTACTCTCGCTGAGATTCGCGAGGCGGGCCTCTACAAGGAGGAACGTCTTATAGAGAGTTCACAGTATGCCTCCATCCAGGTAGCCGGAAAGGAAGTCCTGAATTTCTGCGCCAACAACTATCTCGGACTGGCGAATGACCCCCGCCTCATCGAGGCTTCCTCCAGAATGATGCAGGAAAGGGGATTCGGCATGGCCTCGGTGAGGTTCATCTGCGGAACCCAGGACATTCACAAGCAGCTTGAGGCCGCCATCAGCGACTATTTCAAGACAGAGGACACAATCCTCTATGCAGCCTGCTTCGATGCCAACGGCGGAGTCTTCGAGCCGCTTCTCACCGATGAGGACGCCATCATCTCCGATGCATTGAATCATGCATCAATCATTGACGGAGTGCGTCTGTGCAAGGCCAAGAGATACCGTTACGCCAATGCCGACATGGCCGACCTCGAGCGTTGCCTCCAGGAGGCCCAGGCCCAGAGATTCAGAATCATTGTCACTGACGGAGTGTTCTCTATGGACGGCAATGTTGCCCCACTCGACAAGATCTGCGACCTCGCTGAGAAATATGATGCCCTCGTGATGGTGGACGAGTCACATTCCGCCGGAGTCGTCGGCGAAACTGGACACGGAGTAAGCGAGCTCACCGGTACATACGGCAGGGTTGACATCTACACCGGAACGCTCGGCAAGGCATTCGGCGGAGCAATGGGCGGATTTACCACCGGCCGCAAGGAAATCATTGACCTTCTCAGGCAGAGGAGCCGTCCTTACCTCTTCTCCAACTCGCTCGCTCCTTGCATCATCGGAGCCAGCCTCGAGGTATTCCGCATTCTCAAGGAGAGCAATGAACTTCACGACAAACTCGTCGAGAACGTAAACTATTTCCGTGACAGGATGATGGCCGCCGGCTTCGACATCAAGCCTACCCAGAGCGCCATCTGTGCCGTTATGCTCTACGACGCACGTCTCTCCCAGGTATTCGCTGCCAGGATGCAGGATGAGGGAATCTATGTCACCGGATTCTACTATCCGGTTGTGCCTAAGGACCAGGCCCGCATCAGGGTGCAGATTTCAGCCGCCCACACCAGGGAGCAGCTTGACAAGTGCATCGCGGCCTTCATAAAGGTAGGCAAGGATCTCAATGTGCTGAAATAAGTCCGACTGCGGACAATATCATATGAAAAGGGGGCTTCAGGCAAGCCTCCTTTTTGTTTACAGTTGCCTGACAGATGCAACTGTAATGTTCACGGCATTGCCACAGCCCGTCCGGAACCCCATCTTTGCGGCAGAAATCAAGTTCAACACTTAAATTCTTATCGCAATGAAAAAGATCATCATCGTCGCCATTTTGGCAATCGCCGCAATTCCGGCATCAGCTCAGTCATGCTGCACATTCATCTACGACTGCACCAAGCACTATGACTCCGAGGGGTATTACATCAATACCACCTGCGACAGCAATCTCCGGGGAAAGACAATCAGTTTCGTATGGAACCCCTCGACCAGAAGTTATGAGGATGTGAATATCGAGAATACTTTCTGTTCTTTCAGCACGGACGATGTGACCGTTTATAATGGGGATCACTGCTATATGGGTTCTGCAATTACCCTCATCTGGGGCTGCATTGAATTTCTCTCAACCGACCTCTCCAAGTATTATTATGAAACGGATGACAAGAATGACGGAACCAAGGTCGTCTTTTATAAAAGAGTATATTGACAGTTCCCTGAATAATGACTAAATTGCAGACTGTGAACAGAATGCTATCATACCTGACGGCTCTCCTGCTTCCCCTTCTCGCGGGTTGCGGGAGAGCGGATAATCCCGAATGTATGGAATATGTGAATTCCATCGGGCTCCGGAATATGCCTGAAGGGTATGCTGCATACGCTGTGACATCGGCCAACCACATCTTCAGAATTGACCTGCAATCCAGATCGGCATTATATGTCAAGAGTCTCCCTCCTCATTGCGTCAATACTGCCGCAAGGCTGGACATTGTTCTGAACCGGGACGATGTGCCCTGCCTCTTCTTCGCCAATGAGGACGAGCTTATCAGAATGTCGCCTTCAATCTGGAACGGGAGGATAGACATCATTGAACTCAGAAAGAACGGCAGGAAGTTGGCGGGATACCGGTATCTGGATGCCGACACGATTTCGGGGTGGATTGAAAATCCTGATGCTCCAAAGCTGTTCAGGCTTCTTCCGGTAGAGATGAACCTGGATACCGGGGATATGAGCCTCTTCAATATGTGGAACCCGATTTCCGATGATATGCAGGATGAAGCGTCTGATACCACCGGGCTGAATGGCAAAGTTTCCAGGATGCTGGACCTGTCCTGGGCACATACTCCTGATGTACTCCACGAATACGGCGAGATGGATTTCAATGGCTACAGGGTGGCATTGAAGGACGGCAGACTTTCAGTGGATGGTGCAGAAGCATCATTCATAAGCCCGTCCATAGCCATGCAGGCATTGCTGTGGCGCTTTCCGGCAGGGCTTCTGATTATTCTTTTCGCCGTCTCGGTTTTCATCTTCCTCGTGGTCTATCCTTTCATTGTCAAGAAGAAAGGGGAGAGGGCCTTTGAGAATTATGTGACAATGCGGGCGGAACGCGAGCGTTTCCTCGTGAAGATGTCAGATTCCGTATATGCATCAGTATCAGGCAATGATCTGATGAAAATGTACGATGATGTCTGTTCGAATCTTAATGTTGATGACATGGCCGGAATATCCGGCAGGACAAAGCAGTGGGAAAAGTTCGAATCGATGCTCTCAAAGGCTGCAGGATACATTGAAATGGCTGACTGCCAGTGTTTTACTGACTCGGTAACGGTATCCCTGAGCTCGCTGTCGGAGGTGGTGAAGGAATGCCGCTCTGCCCGGATGGACAGGGTAGGGGAGTTGTCCGGCAGGCTTGAATCCGCATTGGAAAGGTTTGAAGAAG
>SFPH01000028.1 GCA_004552115.1 Bacteroidales bacterium | reverse complement strand
TCCCGCCACTATCAATACCGGACCTTCCGTCTGGCTTACAGCCGCTCTCTGCTGTTCGTCCAGCCCCTCAAGTATCTTTCCCTCCGCAGTCATCTCAACTCCTCGCAGCAATCACCTCAATCTCAACCATCGCACCCTTCGGCAATGCCTTTACCGCAACGGCCGAGCGTGCCGGATAAGGAGCCTTGAAGAATTCGGAATAAACTGCATTCATATCGGCGAAGTCGCCCATATCTGCCAGATACACAGTAGTTTTGACCACATTGGACAAGGACAGTCCGGCAGCCTCGAGAATAGCCGAGACATTGAGAAGGGACTGCCTTGTCTGCTCCTTTATGCCTCCTTCGGGGAAGCTTCCGGTTGCAGGATCAATGGGGAGCTGGCCCGAAGCATATACAAAGCCGCCGACTTCCACGGCCTGGCTGTAGGGGCCGATCGCGGCAGGCGCATTTTCCGAGATAATCTGTTTCATTCCTTTCGTTTTTAGCATGGCAAAGTTACATAACGCAAGCCATAATTGCAAGCGCAAACCGCACAGTCCGCAGCAGTCTGATATACATCAGAATTATTTCATTGAATCAAAAAAATTGAGTATCTTCGCAGCCGGATTTTTTATAACCATTGGAACAACTATTAAAGGTTACCATAATGTCAAACAACATCGATTTGAAACAAGGACTGAACATCCCGATTTCCGGGGCGGCGGTCCAGAAAACCAGAAAGACGGTGTCCCCAGACGTTATCGCCGTGAAACCAACCGATTTCAAGGGCCTTACCCCAAGGCTCCTGGTCAAGGAAGGCGATAGGGTCCTGGCAGGTTCCCCGGTTCTGGCAGACAAGAAGAATCCAGATATTCTTGTCACTTCACCTGTCAGCGGAACAGTTTCCGAAGTAGTCAGAGGTGAGAAGAGAAAGTTGCTTGAAGTGAAAATCAAGGCTGACGGACAGCAGGAGTATGTGGACTTCGGTTCACACAAGGTGTCCGAAATGACTGCCGACGACGTGAAGGAGCTTCTCCTCAAGAGCGGTCTGTGGGCAGGCCTTGTGCAGAGACCTTACGGCATCGTTGCGGATCCTTCCGCCGAGCCTAAGGCCATTTTTGTTTCAGCCTTCAGCACAGCTCCTCTCGCAGCGAGCCCGGAGTTCGCCCTCAAGGACGATTTCGACAATGTCCAGGCTGCCGTGAATGCTCTCGGCAAGCTCACCAAGGGCGGAGTCCACGTGTCCCTCAGCATCGACAACTTCTCAGGGTCTCCGTTCCACAAGCTCGAGAATGTGATCCAGCACATTGTCAGCGGAAAGCATCCTGCGGGCAACGTAGGCGTCCAGATCAGCCACATTTCCCCTATAATGAAGGGCGAGACTGTATGGACAGTGTCACTTCTTCTGCTGGCTGCAATCGGAAAGCTTCTCAACACCGGCAGGCTCAATCTTGCCAGAAAGGTTGCCGTAACCGGTCCAAAGGCCATCGACCCGGCATACGTTGATGCTCTTCCGGGCATCTCAATGAAGGATATCGCAGAGTTCTACGACAATTCCGCAAACGACATCCGCTTCATAAGCGGCGACGTCCTCACCGGAAAGAATGTGGGACCTGACGGAAGCCTCGGATTCTTCGACAACCAGGTGACCCTCATCCACGAGGGTACCGAGCGCGAGCTTCTCGGATGGGCCAAGCCTTTCAGATTCGGCAAGTTCAGTTCAAGCCGCACCTATTTCTCCTGGCTCTGCTCCAAGAAGACATACGATATGGACACCAATGTAAACGGAGGCCCACGCGCATTCGTGATGTCCGACGTATATTCCAAGGTGCTGCCTATGGACATTTTCCCTGTATATCTCATCAAGGCCTGCCTCGCCGGCGACATCGACAAGATGGAGAAGTTCGGCATCTACGAGGTGCTTCCCGAGGATCTCGCCCTCTGCGAGTACGTGGATCCTTCCAAGAACGACATCCAGGCCATCATCGAGAAGGGCATTGACCTGATGATCAAAGAAATGGCTTAATCACAAGGAAGTTATGGAAGAAAAGAATACAACACCACAGCCGGGCCTTTTCGAGAAGGGCGGCAAGTTATGGTTTCTTCACTCGACCATCGACGCATTCGACACCTTCCTCCGTGTTCCGGGTACGGTAACCCGCACCGGAGCGCACGTAAGGGATGCGGTCGACCTGAAGAGAATAATGATTATCGTTGTGCTCGCCCTCGTTCCCGCAGCCCTCTTCGGAATGTGGAACGTAGGTTATCAGCACAGCCTCGCTACCGGAGTTGAAAGCGGCCTCTTCGCCAATTTCTGGTACGGACTCCTGAAAGTGCTCCCTCTCTATATCGTGGCTTATCTCGTAGGTCTCGGCATCGAGTTCGCCTCTGCCCAGATCCGCAACGAGGAGGTCAACGAGGGATATCTCGTTTCCGGAATGCTCATTCCGCTGATCGTGCCTGTCGACGTTCCGCTCTGGATGCTCGCCATCGCAGTGGCATTCGCAGTGCTCTTCGGCAAGGAAGTCTTCGGCGGCACCGGAATGAACTTCCTCAACCCGGCTCTCCTCTGCAGGGCTTTCCTCTTCTTCTCCTATCCGAGCAAGATGTCCGGATCAGAGGTGTGGATTTCCCTCAGGAACGGCGAAAGCCTGGTTGACGGCGTTACCGGAGCGACTCCTCTCGCATATGCCAATGAAGGCCTCGCAGCAGTGAACAACGCAGGATTCAGCGCATGGGATCTCTTCGCAGGTACCGTTCCGGGATCTGTAGGCGAGACATCCGTGATCGCCATCCTCATCGGAGCAGTCATCCTCATCTGGACTGGCGTGGCCAGCTGGAAGATCATGATCTCTTCCGTAGGCGGTGCCCTTCTCGTGGGCTGGCTCGGAAATGTCTGCGGCGCTACCGACATCCCTGCCTGGTATCAGCTGATCATGGGCGGTTTCGCCTTCGGTACAGTATTCATGGCCACTGACCCTGTCACCTCGGCACAGACCGAATGCGGCAAGTGGATCTACGGATTCCTTGTCGGTGCGCTCTGCGTGGTGGTAAGGCTCTTCAACCCTGGATATGCAGAAGGAATGATGCTTGCCATCCTTCTTATGAACACATTCGCTCCGCTCATCGACCACTATGTCACCTCGGCTGCGATTTCAAGAAGAATGAAGAGAGTCAGAACAGCTTAACTTATTGTTGATTATGAATACTAACGGTAATATTTATACAGTCATCTACACGACTCTCGTCGTAGTGCTGGTTGCCGCCGTCCTCGCTACCGTGTCCCAGGTTCTCGCTCCGAGACAGGATGCCAACGTGAAGGCGGAGACCATCAGCCAGATGCTTGCCGCAGCCAAGTTCTACGAGAAATCGGAGCTTGACGCGATGGGCAATGACAAAGTGCTCGAAGCCTACAGAAGTGCCGTGAAGGAGGCTTTCCTCATCAAGGCTGACGGAACTCTCGACAGGAATCTCGACATCGAGTCCTGCGAGATCGTGGGCACAGGAGCCCTCAAGGCACAGAACAAGTTCATAAAGAACGGACAGACCGACAAGGTTTCAATCCCGGTTGTCATATTTGACAAGGACGGACAGAAAGTCATTGTCACAGCCTGCTACGGAGCCGGTCTCTGGGGCCCTATCTGGGGCTACATCGCAGTAAACGAGGACAAGACGATCAGAGGCGTCTATTTCGACCACGAGTCCGAGACTCCGGGTCTGGGCGCCAAGATCAAGGACGAGCCTTCATTCAGGGCTGAGTTCGAGGGCAAGTCCGTGATCTACTCGGAGGATGCCCCTGCATTCAGCATTGTCAAGGGCGGTGCCCCTGCCGGTGTCGACAATGCAGTCGACGCAATCACCGGTGCGACAATGACCTGCAACGGTCTCAACGCCGCAATCCAGACCTGGCTTGACGCATACGAGCCTTATCTCAATGCCATCCAGCCGAAGGGCCGCCTCATCGAGGACCTTCCGGAGAATCTTGAGGCTCCTGCCGATTCACTCTGCTGCAATGCGGCAGACACGCTTGCAACCGCTAAATAATGAGGAGGAACTGTTATGAACGATAAATTGAAAGAAACTCTTCTGAGGCCTATCTTCATAGGCAATCCTATCACGACCCTCATCCTCGGTATCTGCTCCGCTCTTGCGGTTACAGTCCAGCTCAAGGGTGCCTTCGTGATGGGTCTCTCGGTGATTGTGGTCACCGCCTTCTCGAACTTCATAGTATCCTGCCTCAGGAATTCAATCCCGAACAGGGTCAGGATTATCGTACAGCTCGTGGTCGTGTCGCTGATGGTGATTCTCGTGGACCAGTTCCTCAAGGCCTTCGCCTACAGCATCGAGAAACAGCTTTCCGTGTATATCGGACTGATCATCACCAACTGTATCGTGATGGGACGTATCGAGGCCTTCGGTCTCGGCAACAAGCCGATTCCATCTTTCCTCGACGGTCTCGCCAACGGTGCAGGCTATGCAATGATTCTCATAATCATCGCATTCTTCCGCGAACTCCTCGGCTCAGGAACATTGTTCGGATTCCAGGTGATCCCGCAGTGTCTCTATGACCTCGGTTACATGAACAACGGTCTCGTGATCCTTCCTCCGATGGCCCTCATCCTCCTCGGATGCATCGTATGGGTACAGAGGAGCATCCAGAAAGACCTTCAGGAGAAATAACATTAACACTCATTCGAAATGGAATATTTAAGCTTATTCGTAAAGTCAATTTTCGTTGACAATATGATTTTTGCATACTTCCTCGGTATGTGCTCATACCTGGCAGTATCAAAAAATGTAAAGACAGCTTCCGGATTGGGTGTCGCTGTTATCTTCGTGCTGCTCGTGACTCTTCCGATCAACTACCTGCTCAACAAGTTCGTCCTCAGCCCGGGCGCCCTTGCCTGGCTCGGCGACTCCTTCGCAGGCGTTGACCTGAGTTTCCTCAGCCTTATCACCTTCATTGCGGTAATCGCCGCCATCGTCCAGCTCGTGGAGATGATTGTGGAGAAATTCTCCCCTGCCCTCTATTCCGAACTCGGTATCTTCCTTCCGCTCATTGCCGTGAACTGCGCAATCCTCGGAGGCTCCCTGTTCATGCAGCAGCGCGATTTCTCCAATCTCGGAGAAGCTGCCGTGTTCTCGCTCGGTTCAGGTCTCGGCTGGTTCCTTGCCATCGTTACCCTCGCCGCCATCAGGGAGAAGATGTCATACTCGAATGTGCCTGCGGCTCTCAAGGGCATCGGCATCACATTCATCACTGTCGGCCTTATGGCAATGGCATTCATGACATTTATGGGTATTTCACTTTAATCAGGGAGGCTGAAATATGAATGAAATGAGTCTTACTATCATTGCCGCCGCAGCAGCCATCACGGTTGTGACACTTATCCTGACCGTGCTGCTTCTGTGGGTAAAGGCAAAACTTAGCCCTAAGGGCGCAGTAAAAATCGATATCAACAACGGAAAATACAATCTTGACGTCCAGCCTGGCGGAAACCTCATGAACACTCTTGCGGAGCAGAACATCTTCCTGCCGTCCGCCTGCGGTGGAAAGGCTAACTGCGGACAGTGCAAGGTCAAGGTCAATGAAGGTGGCGGAACCATCCTCCCTACCGAGGTAGGCTTCTTCAACAGGAAGCAGATCAAGGACAACTGGAGGCTCGGCTGCCAGGTGAAGGTCAAGGAAGACCTCAAGATCGAGATTCCGGAGTCTGTACTCAGCGTGAAGAAGCTCGAGTGCGAGGTCATTTCCAACCACAATGTGGCAACCTTCATCAAGGAATTCACCGTAAGGCTTCCTGAAGGCGAGAACCTCGAGTTCAAGTCCGGAGAGTATATCCAGATCGACATTCCTGCCGGCACATTCGACTTCAAGGACATCGACGTTGACCCTGAGTACAAGAAGGAGTGGGAGAAATACGGATTCTTCGACCTCAAGTGCGAGAACCCTGTTCCTACAATGAGGGCTTACTCAATGGCCTCTTATCCTGCCGAGGGCAACATCATAAAGCTCAACGTGCGTATCGCAACTCCTCCATTCGACAGGAGCGTGCCTCGTGAGCTCGGCCCTAAGCTTCTCCCTGTAAATCCGGGTATCGGCTCTTCATACATCTATACCCGCCATCCGGGTGACAAGGTGATGATTTCCGGTCCGTTCGGAGACTTCCTCCTTCCTAAGGACGATCCTGATTCACAGGAGTATGTATTCGTCGGTGGAGGTGCAGGCATGGCACCTCTCAGAAGCCACATCATGCATCTCTTCAAGACCCTCAAGACCAAGAAGGAAGTTCATTTCTTCTACGGTGCGAGAAGCCTTGTCGAGGCCTTCTACCTCGAGGACTATGCCGAGATCGAGAAGGAGTTCCCTAACTTCCACTTCCATCTCGCCCTCGACCGTCCGGATCCTGCAGCTGATGCAGCCGGCGTGAAGTACGTGGCAGGCTTCGTTCACAACGTGATGTACGAGACCTATCTGAAGAACCACGACGCTCCTGAGGATATCAAGTACTTCATGTGCGGCCCTCCAATGATGGTCAATGCGGTCGTAGGCCTGCTTGACAGCCTCGGAGTTCAGCCGGAGAGCATTCTCTACGACAACTTCGGCGCTTAAAACTGACAGTTTTCTACGCTTTATATTTAAAAGTCCGGTATTGCGCCGGACTTTTTTTGTTGAACAGGGTTAAAAATTCCAGTGGAAAATTTAAAATTCATACGGAAAAATTTAAAATTCTTCCAAACATGCGGTTGAATCCGGACACCCTGGTGTTTTTCCGGAAACGGTTGAATAATTTTGCCTGCGACAAAACACAACCGATATGAAACTGTTCAATGGAAATATTACAAAAGGCCGGCCCGCAATTCTGACCTATTCAACGTCTCTAGACACAACATCACTTCACACGGCCGTTCTGGCCTACACCTTGCTTATTATCATTATGCCGGCCTTTTGTTCTTGCGAAGAATCGACTTCCGAAAATACTGAAAATGTCAGGACATTCAATGTTCATAAGAGTTATGCGGTCGGAAATTCCGGAAGTCTGGACATTTTCTTCTTCAATGATGACAATCTCAGGCTGCTGGACTCCTATCAGCGGCTCTACAGCATTCCCTCGGATTATATTGAAGCTTCATCCAGGGCTGGAGACAAGATTCTGTTCGCAATAGCAGGTTCCAGCATGGATCCCGGCGCAATAGGGCGCTATGACGACTTGAACGGAGTATCTGCAAATCTCCGCGACGAGAATCCGGAAAGCCCGGTAATGACGGCCTGCACGTCTGTCCGGGCGGGAAACGGGAGCATCACGGCAAGGCTGGAGCCGCTATTGTCCGAAATCACCGTCAACAGCATCTGCTGCGATTTTCACAAAAAGCCTTATGCCGGACAGAAACTGGAAGATGTGAGAATATACCTGACCAATGCCAGGGACATGTATCCTGTGTCGGGAGAAGGGCCTGCGGGTGGCTCGTTCGTCAATTGCGGCAGGCTTTCCGAAGATGACATGAAGGATCCTGTCCTGGCCGGGCTGCTGCAGGCTTCCCTTGAAGAGGATCTGGGAGACAATGTAGTGCATCCCGGAATACATCTCTACTGCTATCCGAATGAGGCTGAGGAGGAAAGTCTCGGGACCCCGTTCACAAGGCTGGTGATAGAGGGTACTCTGGGCGGAGAGAAAACGTACTACCCCATAACGATAAGCCCGGACCCTGAACCGACGGGCGGAAGCCGCGGTGTCGGTCGGAACAAGTCATACGCTTTCGACATTACAATATGCCGAAGAGGGGTGCCTTCTCCCGACATCCC
>SFPH01000251.1 GCA_004552115.1 Bacteroidales bacterium | reverse complement strand
CATCAACAAGAATGACAAGGACAAGAACCGCGGAATTCCTATAGAAAGACATCTGGGGGACTTGTAGATTGTCATTTAGCAAACATGAGAAGGGGGAACCCAGGAGAATACATATCCAGAAAAGTAAACCTGTTGAAATCATTTTCAACGGGTTGTGGGTTCGTATGGTTTACTTTTATTTTTTTATTTGGATGAATTACAAACCACATTTACATATTTATACAGATAATAGACCTGTTTTAGAAAAAATATAGCTTTACAGGGAAATCAGGTTTACTTTTTGGAAAAGTAATATAAATGAGCTGATTTAAGAGAAGTGGGGAAAAGGATATGACTGAAAAAAATTTAGATGGGAATGCGACAGAGATGGATTCTTGCGCATTCAATATGTACATGGAAATTATGAGGAAAGAGCTTCCCATAGGGGAAAGCTTTGATCTGCTGGAGAGGAAGCTCTTTATAGGAGGCCGCCGGGCCAGCATGTTCTTTGTGGACGGCCTGACCGACGGCGAGAAAACACAGCGAATTCTCGCCTACCTGATGGCCGTCCCGGCGGCTGGATTATATGGGATTTCCTCCAGTCAAAGGTTCATCGAGACGGCGCTGCCGTTTCTTGATACAACCGTCATAGAGCCAAAGAACGGCAGCCCTGATGCCGCCGGAGGAAATCCGGCGGCGGGGCGCAATGCAGACAGCACTTCCACCCCTCCACTGACCATGGTACAGGCCGTGGATTGCTATAGGCAGATGCTGCCTAAGCTTTATGCCGGACTGGTGCCTTTGCTGGTGGAGGGTCTTGACCGCATTATCGTGCGTGTGGAGAACATGGGGTCCCCTCCGATTGCCGTGAAACCGCCCTTGTGACGGAGCAGGTCCTCGACAGTTATGAGATTGTACAGAGGATCCTTCATCACGGAGGTGTAGGCCGTGTCCCTCAATATGCCGGAAGGGCCGAAAACAGTATCCTTCAGATGCAGCCTGCCGTCCTCCTGAAGTTTCATTATCGCCGTAGCCGTCAGGAGTTTGGATACGGATGCACCCCTTCCTCCTTGTCAGCCCAGCCGTAACCCCGGCTGAGGAGCAGGGAATCATTGCGCATAATGGAAAGCGAAACGCCGCGGAGACGCCAGTAGGCCATGTATTTCTCGATGGCTGCATCCATCCCTCTCAAGCCCGGTATGTCGGCAGTATCATTGGCAATCACCTCATTGAGACGCACAGGAACCTCCGGGACCTCTTCCTGCCCTATCGACGAGGAATTGAGCGACACGCAGATGCCTGTGAGCGCAAGTATGGCTGCCAATGACAATGCAGCCCCTGCCCGTTTCAGCTTCATTTCTCCCCTCCTCCGATTTTTCCGGCGCGGCGGCCGAACTTGATTATCATATCCGCTGTCCCTTCAATCCCGAGAATTGAAGAGTCTATGCACAGATCGTAATTGGATGCCACGCCCCAATGTCCGAAGGTGAAATAGTTGTAGTAGGTTTCCCTGCGGGAATCCTCCCTGGACATCATTGACTCGGCTTCGTCTGCGGAAATGCCCAGACGCCCTGATATCCGCCCTATCCTGTCTTCGTCCGGAGCGGTGATGAAAACGTTCAGACAGTTCATATCCCTCAGTATATAGTCGGCGCAGCGTCCTATGAAGATTGCGGGACCATTTTCCGCTATGGAGCGGATCACGTCGCCCTGAATCCTGAAAGCACTGTCATCATTGACATAATTGCCTGTAAAAGAGGCAATTCCTGTCCCGATGAACCCGGACATTCCGAAGAGACTCCTCTTCTCGTCCTTGCGGGCGAAAAGTTCCTGGCTGAATCCGCTGCGGCGGGCCGACTCCGCTATGATTTCCTTGTCATAGACCGGGATGCCGAGCTTCCCGCCGAGAGCCTTGGCGACGAGATATCCCCCGCTGCCGAACTGCCTTCCTATATTGATGATGATATTGCCCATAAATACGATGTTTCAGATTTTGCTGCCGAGTATGCCCGGGTCGTCACCGTCACGGAGACGCCTCAGTTTCCGTATGAGTCTGACTACCAGTGTGGTCGTCATGACGATGGCCAGGGAATCGGCAATCGGGAACGAGAGCCATACCCCTATGTGTCCACAGAATACAGGCAGGAAATAAATCAGCGGCACCAGGAAGAGAAGCTGCCTGGAAAGAGAGAGCAGGATGGACTTGTGGACCATTCCGAGACATTGGAAAAGATTGGTGGAGACCATCTGGAAACCGACTATCGGAAGGCAGATGTTCATCATTCTCAATCCATTGACAGCCAATGCCTTGAGTTCAGGTTCCGTGGTGAACACGGAAACCGCCGGGCCAGGAATGGCCTCGGACACTATGAATCCAAGGGAAGTGACTGCGGTAGCGCAGATCACGGTAAGCCTGTACACTTCCTTGACTCTGGTGTATTTCCTTGCCCCGAAATTGTATCCGGCAATCGGCTGCATTCCCTGGTTGAATCCCATATTGACCATTATGAACAGGAATGAAATCCTGTTCACTATTCCGTACGCACCGATCGCAAGGTCACCTCCGTACTTGAGCAGCTGCTGGTTGATCAGCATCGTGACAATGCAGGAGGTGGCAGATAACAGTCGCCAGGGCCGCTCCCTTTATGCCCATTCCGAAGCCGAATATGAATATCGGGTCCAGTACCGTATTGAAAAGCACCGTGAATATTGTCAGTCCCATTGCCATCTTTGGATGTCCCGAAGCCCTGATGACATTGTTCAGGCCGAAATACAGATGGGTCACCACATTGCCCAGCAGGATTATGAACATGTAGTCCCTGGCGTATGGCAATGTGTTTTCGCTGGCGCCGAAGAAGCACAGGATCGGAGACAGGAAGGCTATGGTGACGGCGGAGAAAATGAGGCCGATGATGATGTTCAGCAGGAACTCGTTGGTAAGGACCTTTCCCGCGGCCTTGTAGTTGCGCTGGCCCAGGAGCACGGACAGCATGGTGGAGGCGCCCACGCCCACAAGGGTTCCGAGGGCAGTGGAAAGGTTCATCAGCGGGAATGTGACAGCCAGACCCGATATGGCATAATGTCCCACACCCGGTATATGCCCGATGAAAATGCTGTCCACCATATTGTACAATGAAGATGCGGTCATGGCTATGATGGCCGGGACCGCATACTGCATCAGAAGCTGACGCACATTCCTTTCACCGAGTTCTGAAGGTATTGCCGCTGCCATTCCTTAGTCCTCAGGTTCGTCAACTATCTCGATTTCAAAGATAAGCGGAGCAAACGACGGGATCCTCTTGCCGCTTCCGGAATAAGTGTACCCGTAAGGGGAATAGAACAGGCCGACACCCTTCTCATAATGCCTCATCTCCCACAGAGTGAGCTGGAATCCGGTAATTACTGAGGTAGCGGAGGAACTGTCTCCCATCGTGAGGTCATAATAATGCTCGCCCCAGTTCACCGCTACCGGCTCGTATGTTCTGGACGAGCTGTAGACATTGTAGAACTTCGCCGTATCCTGAATGGTGGTGTCGAACACCTGTCCGTTCAGAAGGCGTCCGGTATAATTGATGTAGACTGTCGTGTCCGAAGGGAATGCATTGGTATCTGTCGGCTCCTTGAGCTGCTTGTAATAGAAGCCGTAGGAGAGAGAGTCCACACCGTCAAGATACTTGTGGGTGAATTTTTCCAATGAATCCACCTCCGACTTGAGGATATCGGAAGTGGAAGCGACGAGTTCCACTTCGTAGATGGAATTCGCATAAGAGGACTCTTTGTCCTTGTGCCTGAGGTACTCGGAAGCCTTGCTGTATCGCTTCGTGGTCATGAGCCACGCCGGAATGGCAGCCTTGCGCCTGCCGCCGATGCTCATTCCCCTGAGCATATCCTCGACGCCGGCAGGGAGGATATCCTCCGCGACAATCCATACCGCCGGTCCGTAATAATATGACCTGTCGTATATGCCCACCTGCTGGGCTATCCTCTCGACATTAGTGGATGTAACCGAGCCTTCGAGATCGGTAACAGTGTACCTGACGAACACGTATGGCTGCTTATCGGCATCATAGACCTCTCCGCCGGACTCGACATCCTCCAATATGTATGCTCCGAGCGAAGTAGGAACGGCGTCGGGATGCCTTACCTCCATCCAGGCATTGAAAAAGACTTCCTCGGAAGCATATGGTTCAGCCTTCTCTGATTTTGCGCAGGATACGGCCATGATGGCTGCAGCTGCAATCGTCAAGTTTCTCTTCATTCTATCTGTCATCGTGTAATTGTTTTCATTTCATTCATTGGCAATGCTCTCGACCCAGATATGGTAGGCCAGGGCTGCATTTGCAGGAATCGTGCCTAAAGGTTTCTTGCCGAAGCCGTATTTTCCGGAAAAGAGGATATAGCATTCCTGGCCGGCCCTGACACCCTCAAGCCCGTAACGGAGGCCCTCCACAATGTCCTCATTGCCAATGTTCAAGGTCAGTATGTCGAACTGGTTGTCTCCGCTCAGCTGCCAGCCTGACGCATCGGCCGTCTCCTCGCTGTTGGTGGCAAAGAGATTGGCAGCCGAGATGGAAGCGCTGCTGAGGACATAGCCGGCATAGTAGAACGAGACAAGGCCTCCCGTCTCCAGGCTGTCCCCCTGACCGGGCACGACAACGACCCTGGTGACTCCCCTGTGCTGGACAGCATATGCCGTATCGACCTTGGAGAGGATGCTCCTGGTGAACGATTCAATATTCGTCTCCTGCTTCGTCAGCATCGACTTGCGCTGCTCCTTGGTGCAGGACAGCGTCAGGAAAACCAATGCCGCGGCTATGAAAGTCCACTTCTTCATACGTATCCTTCCTCCTTGAAAAGTTCGCCGGTCACCCTTTCGACATATCCGGCGGCTTCGTCCGGAGACGGTATGTCCTGCGGGAAGAAAAGCCGGCC
>SFPH01000027.1 GCA_004552115.1 Bacteroidales bacterium | reverse complement strand
CATCGCAAATTACAATGCCAACGCCGGCAAGACGATTGGAGATACGATGGGAGAACAGAATCCGGGCGCAAATGCTCCTAACCCTTATTCCGATGCCAACCTGAAGAGTGATTTCCCTGCAGCTCTCGCCGCAGCCGGCTACACGGACCTGAATGCTTCCGCAAAGGTTATCTATCCTCAGGCCAACTACATAAAGCACAGCAAGACCGATAACCAGACCTCACTGCAGTTCCAGCCTTGCACGTCACTTGCATCCGCATCGGACATATCGCTTGATTTCGACTGGTTTGCGCACGCAAAGGGTGGATTCGAGATTGACCCTGTCAGCCTTGTGGTTGTGATTGCAGGCGACGGAACGTTCGCCAACGGCACCAAGGTGAGCGATGTCATAACCCACGACCAGGTCAATGGCGAATTCCACTGGAACCACTCTTCTGTCAAGATCAGCGGCGCTACCAGCGAGACCAAACTCAACATAGTCCCTAAGGTTTGTGTCAATGAGGATGGCAGCTTCAACTGGAAAGTCAAAGGCGTTTACCGTTGGCATCTCGACAATATCGTTGTAAAGACCAGATAGTTATCCGTTTCATTATTCTAACCGGTTTTTCAATATTTTCATCAGAGGCCGTCCGTGAGGATGGCCTCTTTTGTGGAATTTTATTCCCATATTTGTAAAAATAGCCGAATATGAAAGCATATATAGAAAAGAACAGGGAACGTTTCTTCGGGGAACTTTTCTCTCTGCTGAGAATCCCGTCTGTGAGCTCGTCCGCTGAGCACAAGGAGGATATGTACCGTTGCGCCGCAAGACTGGCGGAACTGCTGAGGGAGGCGGGCGCGGATGAAGCGGAGGTCTGCGAGACCGCCGGCCATCCGCTGGTCTTCGGACAGAAGAAAGTTGCGGACGACGTGCCTACCGTCCTGGTTTACGGGCATTACGACGTGCAGCCGGTCGATCCGCTGGAGCTCTGGAAATCAGATCCTTTCGAGCCGGAGATACGTGACGGGGCCATATATGCCCGTGGCGCCAATGACGACAAGGGGCAGCTATTCATGCATCTGAAGGCCTTCGAATATATGCTTCGCGAAGGCGGGCTCAGACAGAATGTGAAGTTCATCTTCGAGGGCGAGGAGGAGATCGGAAGCCCGTCGCTGGCCGCCTGGGCCGAGGAGCACAAGGATTTGCTTGCGGCGGATGTGATTCTTGTTTCCGATACGACCATGATTTCGGAGGAGGTTCCTTCCATCAATTGCGGAATGCGCGGACTCGCCTATGTGGAGGTCAAGGTGACCGGCCCGAACAAGGACTTGCATTCCGGTCATTACGGCGGGGCCGTGGCCAATCCTGTCAATGTGCTTTGCGAGATGATCGCCTCGCTCATCGATGAGAAGGGACGCATTACCGTGAAGGGTTTCTATGATGACGTGGTGGAGCTTTCCGACAGAGACAGGGCTATGCTTGCGAGGGCGCCTTTCGATATGGAGGAGTACAAGAAGTTCCTGGATATAGCCGAGGTGCGCGGCGAGGAGGGCTACAGCACTCTGGAGCGTACGGGCATAAGGCCTTGCCTCGATGTGAACGGCATTTGGGGAGGATACATCGGCGAGGGCGCGAAGACGGTGCTTCCGTCCGAGGCGCACGCGAAGATATCCATGCGTCTGGTGCCTAATCAGGATAGCGAGACCATAAGCCGCCTTTTCGCCGAGCATTTCAAGTCCATCGCGCCTGCCTGCGTGAAAGTCGAGGTCAAGCCTTGTCACGGCGGCAACGGTTTTCTTATCCCTATATCCTCTCCGGCCTACAAGGCGGCTTCAAGGGCTATGACCGAGGTATATGGCATAGAGCCGGTTCCGAGCAGGGGAGGAGGCAGCATTCCTGTGCTTGCGGACCTTCAGAGGATTCTCGGCATAGACCCCCTGCTGATGGGTTTCGGCCTCGAGAGAGACACAATCCATTCACCTAATGAGAGTTACCTGCTTAAGCAGTTCTTCGCCGGAATGGAATCCATTGCACTGTTCTACAAATATCTATGAAATTGACGACTATTCTCCGCCTGTTCGGCTGCGCAGCGGCGGCTGCTTCGCTTCTTTCCTGCGGAAACGGAAGTGATTGCATTTTCGGCAGCAAGGACAATTACGTCATCGGCATCTCCCAATGCTCGGAGGACTCCTGGAGGCAGAAGCTGAAGGAGGAGCTGGAAATGGCGACATATTTCAACGAGGGAGTCAGTCTGCGCTTTGTTTCGGCCAATGATGACAGCGAGCTGCAGCAGCGTCAGATAGACAGTCTTGCGGAGTCCGGGATAGATCTTCTGATCGTGTCTCCGAATCAGCTCGACCTGCTCTCCGACGAGATCGACAAGGTCTATGACGCCGGTATTCCGGTCATACTCTTCGACAGGAAGACCGATTCTCCGAAATATACCTCCTTCGTTGGCACCGACAACTTCCAGATCGGCGAGATGATAGGCCATTTCCTTGCCGGCAAGCTCGGTGGCAAGGGAAATGTGGTCGAGATAGCTGGTCTTTCGGGCTCTTCGCCTGCCCTTGAACGCCATAACGGCTTTGCGAAGGCCATAGGGGAGTATCCTGGTATCAGAATAGTCGGATTTGCGAACGGCGACTGGACGCAAGAAAGCGGGGAGGCCGCTATGAACCATATACGGATCAGTGCCGTGGCATCATGAAGAAATATGATCTGCAGATGCTTATCCTCACCTGCGGCACTCACGGCTCCTACGTTTTCTATGAGGATTGCAAGATCTCCTTCCAGCCTACTCCGAAGGTCAACGTCGCCGATACGGTCGGCGCCGGCGATTCCTTCACCGGTGCCTTCGTGGCAAGCGTTTTGAAGGGCGCATCCGTAGAGGAGGCCCACAGGAAGGCAGTTGCAGTCTCAGCTTTCGTCTGCACTCAGAACGGAGCTATGCCTGCGGTGCCTGCAGAGCTGCTTTGAAATATATGTCTATGAATTCTTCTTTTTCGTGAGGTTGAAAATGGCGGACACGGTAAGCCCTGAGACTATGTGCCATACTCCCCACCAGGCGGTGATCACGAGCATTCCTCCGTGCGGCGGGAAATCTGCGAAGATGTCGGTTCCGAGCAGGAGCATGAGTCCGAGTCCGGAGTTCTGTATGCCTGTCTCTATGGTGAGCGTCCTCCTGTCCTTGTACGGCAGTCTGAAGGCAGATGCCGTCGAGAAGCCTATCAGCAGCGCAAGCAGATTGTGGACGAGAACCACGAGGAATATATATTTAATGCACTGCAGGAAGGCATCGATGTTGCCCCAGAATGCGAGTACAACCATCGCGATGAAGAAAAGTATCGAAAGCCACTGGAACGGTTTCTTCAAGGCCGATGCAACTTTCGGAAGGAAGCGGGAGGTAAGTATGCCCAGCACGAGTGGAATTCCGAGGAGTATGAATATGGTCTTGAAGACGTCCCAGAGCGGGATGCTGAGAGTCGGGATTTCGCTTGCGACCTCTGCGTAACGCAGGTACAGGTTTCCCCAGATGAAGAAATTGGCCGGGGTCATCACGACTGCAAGTGCGGTGCTGATTGCGGTCAGGGACACCGAGAGCTCGATGTTTGCCTTGGAAAGCGAGGACATGAAGTTGGAGATGTTCCCGCCGGGGCACGAGGCCACGAGTATCATTCCGAGTGCCATCATCGGCGATATCGCTTTGCCGAAGCCAAGCGCGAGAAGGAAGGTGAATGCCGGAAGCAGTATGAACTGGCAGACCATTCCGAGGATTACGGATTTCGGCTGTCTGAATACGTCTGCGAATATCTTCGGCTTGATCCCGAGCGCGACGCCGTACATCACGAAGGCGAGTACGATGTTTATCGTGTTCATTCCGCCTGCGTTCAGGCTTACCTGGATGCTGTCGATTGTCTGAGCTGTTTCAAAAGTCATTTCTGTCGGTTTTTTTCGTTTTAGTTCCGCTGCAACACGTCTGCAAGCCGCGAAAGTTACGAATATTAATTCGTATATTTGCGCGTTTTAGTGTATAACACGAAATATTTCCGGAAAAATGAAACGTACAGCACTGTTCGTCCTGACTTTGTTCGCAGCACTGTCAGTATTCGCAAAGGAGCGTTCCTACAGCATTGTGTCGCCGTCTGGTAAAATCGAGACCCAGGTCAATGTGGGCAGCATTGTCGATTACGAAATCCGCTACGATGGCAGGACGGTCCTGGCCCCGTCAGCTGTTTCGATGACCCTGTCCGACGGACGGATATGGGGCGTGGACGCGAAGGTGTCCAAGGTCTCGCGCGGAAGTGTCGATTCGATGGCGGATTCTCCGCTTTACAGGGCGTCGAAGCTAAGAGAAAGATATAACAGTCTGATTGTCAGCTTTAAGGGCGGATGGTCGCTGGAGTTCAGGGTGTATGATGATGCCGTGGCCTATCGTTTCGCGACCGCTCTTGACCAGCCTTTCCGTGTCGGCAGGGAACAGGTCTCCTACAATTTCCCTCAGGACTGGACCGTGACCCTTCCTTATGTCAAGAAAGGGGTTGACGGCGATTTCGGGTCGCAGTTTTTCCATTCCTTCGAAAATCTCTATACCGTGGCCCCGATTTCCGCTCTCAATCCGGGAAGGCTTGCTTTCCTGCCGCTTATGGTGGATGCGGGAGAGGGTGTGAAGCTCTGCATAACCGATGTCAACCTGAATGATTACCCCGGTATGTATCTCCACAAGGGGGAGTCGACGAATTCTCTGGAGGCGGTGTTTGCCCCTTGCCCGAAGACTGTCGTGGATGGAGGTTACAACAATATCCAGGGAAAGGTCGTCGAATATGAGAACTTCCTTGTGAGTGTGGATGCTCCGAGGACTTTCCCGTGGAGGGCCTGTGTCATAGGAACCGACACCCGTGTTGCCCAGAGCGATGCCGTATGGCTCCTTGCTGAGCCTTCCGAAATAGAGGACGTATCCTGGATAAAGCCTGGCAAGGTTGCGTGGGACTGGTGGAACAACTGGAATATCTACGGTGTGGATTTCAAGTCCGGCATCAACACCAGGACTTACAAGTATTACATCGACTTTGCTTCTGCGAACGGAATCGAATATGTGATTCTCGATGACGGCTGGGCTGTCGGCAAAGGGGAGGACCTGCTGAAGATAAATCCTGAAATCGATATGCAGGGGATAGTGGACTATGCCGCTTCGAAGAATGTCGGCATCATACTCTGGGCCGGATATGCCGCTTTCGAAAGGGATATGGAAAACGTGTGTAGGCATTACTCCGAAATGGGAGTGAAGGGCTTCAAGGTCGATTTTATGGACAGGGACGACTGCCTGATGACCGCTTTCAATTACCGGGCTGCCCAGACTGCCGCAAAATACGGCCTTGTCCTTGACCTTCACGGAACCCACAAGCCTGCTGGTATCAACCGTACCTGGCCGAATGTCCTGAATACCGAGGGCGTGCACGGCCTCGAGAATATGAAGTGGAGCTCGCCTGAAGTCGATCAGATGAAATATGACGTCACCCTGCCTTTCGTGAGGTCAGTGGCAGGCCCTATGGATTACACGCAGGGTGCGATGCTCAATGCTTCGCGCGATTCCTATAGGCCGAACAACAGTGAGCCTATGAGCCAGGGAACAAGATGTCACCAGCTGGCCCTGTATATGGTCTTCGACTCTCCTCTGAATATGCTTTGCGACTCTCCTTCAAACTATATGCGCGAGAAGGAGTGCACCGACTTCATCGCCGGCGTCCCTGTCGTATGGGATGAGACCAGGGTTCTCGCAGGAGAGGTCGGCGAGTATATCGTTACTGCACGCCGCAGCGGTGATGACTGGTACATCGGTGCCATTACCTGCTGGACGCCTCGTGACCTTGAGATCGACCTCTCTTTCCTCGGGAAGGATTGCAGGGCAGTCATTTTCACCGACGGGGCGAATGCCCACAGAAAGGGTATCGATTACAGGCGTGAGGAGAAAACCCTGGACACTTCTGTCCCGTTCAGCTTCCATCTCGCTCCCGGTGGAGGTTTCGTTCTGAAAACTTTATAGCAGAAATATGGATATGAAATTCAAAACACTTCTGAACCGTCTCGCAGCAGTCACGTTCGCGGCGGTTCTCGCACTCGGATGCGGGCAGGACAATCCTGTCGAACCGGACAAACCGGAGGAAAAAGACCCCACTCTTACTGATGGCACCAGCATAGCGGATGTCCTGAAAGCCGAGGTCGGGGGAACTTTCGAACTTGAAAACGTACAGGTGGTCGGTACCAATACCAATGGTGTCCTTCTGCAGCAGATGGGTTCGTATATATATGCCTTCTACGGTTCGGAGCACGGCCTTGCAGTGGGAGACCTCCTGAGAATCTCGGGTACCACCATGACCAGAAACGGTCTCATTCAGTTCGGAAGCGGTTGCACTTTGGAAAAAATCGGCAACGCCACGGTAACTTATCCGAAACCGGTGGAAATGAATGCCGAGGCCATAGAATCCTATATGTCCGATCCTGAAATCAGATATGTGACATATAGCGGAACAGTCCTTCTTTCAGGCAATTATACAAATCTTGAGATAGAAGGGAGTTCTGTGGTGGGAAGTCTGGATTATATGACCGAAGAGTTCAGGACAAAGTATTCGAAACATAATATCACAATTACCGGATGGCTGTTCGGTTCCTATAAGACATATATGTACACCATCCCGGTCGAGGTGAAGGACAACGGTATCCCGCAGGAAGACGTTCCGGACGGAGCCATATATTACAACGACTTCGATGCTGATCTTGCATCGCAGACCTTCGGTGACGGAGGACAGTGGCCGTATCTCGACCAGTTCGAAGGATGGAAAAACGGTAAGGGCAGCGGTGCTGACGCAGTGGCATACGAATTCCAGAGCGTGTCCTGCCGCACGAACCAATCTTCCAAGGGCGAACTGTCGCTCTATGACGGCTCTGGAAAGAACAATATTTTCTTCAGTACGGCTCCTGCATATCTGACCATAGGCAACATAGCAGTTTCCGACCGGAATCTCCGACTCTCTTTCGGAGCGCAGCGTTATTCGCAGGGCGCATCCAATGCCTTTATCAAGTCTGACTTCGAGGTACGCGTGTCCGCTGACGGAGAACTCTGGTCCCAGGCTCTGGCCTATGACTTCGGTGAGGTTGAGGATGTTCCTGGTGAATGGAGGCTGGCAACGGCCGACTTTACCCTTCCGGAAGGAGTCAATACCTTGTATATCAAGTTTATACCTAAGATGAGCAGTGTCAATCGAATAGATGATGTGCTGCTCGTTGCAGGCGCTGGCGGCGAACTTGTGGAGTTCGGTAAGGCGGAGACGGTCGAGACATCTACCATTGCACAGGTACTGGACTCTCCAATCGACGAAGTATATCAGGTCGAAGGAACTGTCGTGGGTACTCACTCAAAGGGATTCCTGCTGAAGGATGAAATCAAAACGATTTGGGAAAATCTGATGCGCGGCGAGCTGGACAATGTCACCATTCAAGACGGCCACCTTCGGCTGGACAGTGTGGCCGGGCGCTATGTGCTGTACGGCTGCTACACCAGCCAGCCCGTTTCTTTTCCGGCGTTCACCCGCCTGATCATGAGCTGGAACGCCGACACCCCCAACGGCACCGTGGTGGAAGCCCAGGCCCGCGTGATGGTGGACGGCAACTGGACCACATGGAGCAGCTTTGGCCGCTGGAGCCCGTTTTTGACCACCCGCGCCAACGCCAAGCGCCCGCCGCGCGGCCCTGTTTCGGTGGAGGGCAACATTCTGAATCTGGACGGCAAAACGGCCATGCAGGCCCAAATGCGCATTTATCTGTACACCGAGGACGAGCGCATCTCCCCCATGGTGGATCTGCTGGCCATGAGCGTG
>SFPH01000250.1 GCA_004552115.1 Bacteroidales bacterium | reverse complement strand
CAATTGCGGATTCGTGAGATGCCTTCGCAATCGGTGTTCTGTGTGATATCTATGCATTTCACCGCTACACCACACATTCCTCCCACGGCATCCGCATTCCAGTCCAACAGTATCAAACGCACGACCCCCGTTGAGCGGGGGCTTTTCACGGCTGACTTACCGGACCGCCTACGCACCCTTTAAACCCAATAAATCCGGATAACGCTCGCATCCCCCGTATTACCGCGGCTGCTGGCACGGAGTTAGCCGATGCTTATTCGTCGGATACTCTCATCGGATCTCTCGAGACCCTTATTGCTCTCCGACAAAAGAAGTTTAAAATCCATAGGACCTTCTTCCTTCACGCGGCATGGCTGGTTCAGGCTTCCGCCCATTGACCAATATTCCTCACTGCTGCCTCCCGTAGGAGTCTGGACCGTGTCTCAGTTCCAGTGTGGGGGACCTTCCTCTCAGAACCCCTAGACATCGTCGCCTTGGTAGGCCGTTACCCTACCAACTAGCTAATGTCACGCGAGCCCATCCGTCACCGAATCTCTTTACCTGATGGGAGATGCCTCCCTCCAGAACTATGGGGTATTAGTCGTCGTTTCCAACGGTTATTCCCCAGTGACGGGCAGGTTGCTCACGCGTTACGCACCCTTCCGCCGGTCGCCGGCAAGGTGGTATTGCTACCTCCTCCCGCTGCCCCTCGACTTGCATGTGTTAAGCCTGCCGCTAGCGTTCATCCTGAGCCAGGATCAAACTCTTCATTGTATATTTCTTATATTTCTTAGCTTGACCCGGACCTTCATCTTCTCTCCTGTCTCCCTCTCGGAAAACAGACTAAAGAAACTGACGCTCTCGTTTATTTTGTTCTTGGTACTTGCTTCTTGTACACCCTCCAACTCTCGTTGGAGGTCTTCTTCTCAGTCTTTTCAATGAGCTAAAAAATCCTTTCTCTTCACCGGCTCTGACCTGCCCGCAGGCTCTTGTCGTACCCCCGTTTCCGAAAGGGATTGCAAAGGTACGCCTTTTTTCTTAACTACCAAACTTTTTTCGAAAAATTTTTCAACTTTTTTTGACCATTTTTTCAATAGGTACACGCAAGTAACTGAACTTCCATTACTTGTATTTAATTTTGCAGAATTCAAAAAAAATCCACAAAACAGGCCAGCGATATATCCCCGCCCGCAAATCAATGTCATTCCACCGCAAATGAGACAGAAGCCGAAAACCCGTTTGCATCAACGGCGGTCAATATGTGTTTCCCGACGCCGGGTGTGAACGACATTTTGTGAATATTGACAGTCGAACCCAAATATTCCGAGTCAAGATGCCAAAACACTTCAATTTCCGGTTCTGGGACTGCAAGGGCTGCCACGATTTCTCCCTGCGACCCGTCAGCAAGAGGCGGGATTTTTATCTTCACAAACTGTTGCGGATAGATGAAAGCCATACGGGCATTGCCTTCATCAATGGCTACCGCAGCTTCCTGAGGCGGCATACCGGAATATTCAGGGTGAAAACGACGGTAGTAATATTCCATAGCCGGGGGCAAGACAAAAATGTTTTCTATATGGGAGCCCGCAACAGGGGATGCAAGCCGGCGTTTCCCGTCAGAACTCACAGCAATAGGCCGGTGATATGGGCAAACCCTGCTTTTCAAACCTGCCTGAGGGATAATCAGGGAATCGGCGTGGGTGCAGAAACGGCTTTTAAGCATACCGGATTCGCGGCACACCTGAGCCCAGACGCCGTGGGATGACAAATCGCGATCCGTCGCCACGGATGTCCCGGATGCAAGCGGCGCCGAAAACCAAGGTGCCGCAGGAAGTTGGTTGAAGATGTCAAACAGGACCGGCCCCGCCGTCCTTGCTCCAAGCAAATCGGGAGAAGAAGCCCCGGAGGCATTGCCCACCCACACACCGACAGCATAATCAGAAGTCACACCCACAGCCCAGGCATCCCTTCCCCCGAAACTGGTCCCCGTTTTCCAGGCAATGCGGGACAAATCGGAAATGAGACTCCGGTCCAATTCATCTGGGCGGTCCAGGTCTTTCAAGACATCCACTATATAATATAATGTACATTTGTCGGTCAATGGCCAAACATTCCCCATCCAGCCACAGTCCTGATATGCTCCGGAAATGCCGGCATACATTCTGGTGATTTCGTCCAAACGTCCTTCAGCCCCTCCGAGTATCAGTGAAAGTCCATAGTCCGAAGAAGGGCGGCAAAGCGTGGTCATACCCGCATTTTGCAAAAACTTTTCGTTTGCACCGCGTCTGGTGAGATAGAGTTTCTGAACGTGATAAAGAACATAGAGTCACCGGGAATCTGTATTCTTGAGGCTCCCAT